>JAVBRW010000317.1:0-10761 GCA_031547475.1 Planctomycetota bacterium | reverse complement strand
TTTTGCGCTTTCGCGTAATCCCTGACGCATTTCATCTGGCCGGCGGTTTCGATGGAACCGGGGCGTGTTTCCCGCACCAGGCGGATCGCCTCGTCCGCCGATTTTCCCGTGTGGACAAGGTAGCAGGCAAGCATGGTGCCGGTGCGGCCGACCCCGGCGGCGCAGTGGACGGCCACCGCCACGCCGCCCTGCAGGCAGCCGTCCACGAAACGGACGAACGCGTCGATTTGCCGGCGGGTCGGAGCGGTGTAGTCCTCGATCGGAAGATGGAGCGATTTCAGCCCGACATCGTGGACCGCGTCCGGATCCAGGGGATCCTCGGTCAGGCTGACGATGGCGCCGATGCCCTGCCGGGCGAGGCCGGCCAGGTCGGAACGCGGATTGCCCCAGCCTCCCGGCTTGGCGCAACCGGCCAGCTTGCCGGGAATGACGAAGGAAAAGTTGCCCGGCATGCGTGTCCTATCCATCCCATGCGTCGAAGGCGGCGGCGAAATCGAAAACGCCCTTGAATTCCTCCTTGGTATCGGATTCGCGGCGCTTCCACTCCAGCTTTTCGTCGTCCACCATCAAAAAAACTATTTCCCCCACGTCCTCGGTGCATCTGATGCCCCAGTGGTCCAGGACGTTCCGGGCCAGGCAGCCCCAGCGCTCGCGGGCAAGCCGGCGGAACGCTTCCAGCAGTTCGTAGCCGCTGATGTGGAAATTCACCCCGTCCTCGCCACGGCTGGCGGAAACGTCCTTCGGCTTCATTTCCCCCGCCTTCAGCCATTTCACCGCCGAGGCCACCGCCTCGTTCACGAAAAAGAAACCGGCTGGTTCGTAGCGGCCGTCGCGGGCGGCGATATAGGCGATGCGTTCCCGCACCTGCTCGGGAGTCATGGTTTCTTTCATGGTTTCATTCTTCGGCCGAAGGCGTCTCGGGCGCCGGATCGCCGGATTCGGGCGCGCCCCGCGCGTCGGCCCCGGCCGGTTCGGCGTCGGGCTGGCGCTCGCGTTTGCCCTGTCCCTGCCGCCTCTCCGACTGCTGGTCCTGGCCCTTGGTTTTCCGCACGCTGTCCGGGCGGTTGTAGCGGCCGCTGTTGCGGCCGGACGGATCGGTGCGGACGGGGAATATGCCCGACTGCCGCCCGCGACGGCCCTGGATCTCCTTGATGTCCGCCAGCGGGACGGTTTCCTGGCCGCCGTCCGGCAGGCCGAGGACGATTTCCCGCTTGAACATGTCGTAGGACAGCACTTCGCCGGTGAAATTCTCGGTGACGCAGATAGCGCCCCGGGCCGGCATTTCGGCCTGGAGGGTCGAGTAGACCTCGTCCTCGAAGCGGAGACAGCACATCAGCCTGCCGCAGTGGCCGGAGATTTTCGACGGATCGAGGGTGGTTTTCTGCATCTTGGCCATGCGCATGGTCACCGGCTCGAGGTTGCGGATAAAGGTGCGGCAGCACAGCTCCCGGCCGCAATGCTCGTAGTCGGCCAGGAGGCGCGCTTCGTCCCGGACGCCGATCTGCCGCATCTCGATGCGGGTGCGGTAGCGGCGGGCCAGCTCCTTGACCAGTTCGCGGAAGTCGACGCGGTTTTCGGCGAGGAAATAGAAAATTATCTTGTCGCCGGAAAACAGGTGCTCGACCCCCACCAGGCGCATGGGGAGATCGCGCTCCTTGATGCATTCCTGGCAGGTGGAGAATTCCTCCGGCTCCTTGGAGTCGCGGATATGGCCGAGAATGCTGTGGTCGGCCTCGTTCGCCACCCGCAACAGCTCGCCCTGGCATTCGTCGCATTCGGCCTTGGCGCGCGCGCGGGTCATGGCTTCGCCGACATCGATGCCGCGTGCCGTCTTGACGATGACTTCGTCGCCCTGGCGGAACTCGTCCGATTCGGCCGAGAAGTTTTCGGTGACGGCCATGAGGCCGTAGCGGACCGATACAATGAAGGTTGACATGATTATGGCACCTCAAACAATGCGATTTAAGATTGTAGATTGCAGATTTAAGATTTGTCCTTGGATAACCGTTTCAATTGGGAATAAATCTTAAATCTGCAATCTTAAATCTTAAATCGCTATATCAGCGGGATTCAGGCTCCGTTTCATCGCGATTTCGCCGCAGTCGGGAAACTTGGGGCATTTGACGCAGACCAGCCAGACCTTGTGCGGCAGCGTCGCGCGATCGATGATTTCGAAACCGAATTTCTGGAAAAAGTCGGGCACATACGTGAGCGTGAACACTTCCAGCGCGCCGAACTCGGTCGCTTCCTTCAGGGCCGCGTTCACCAGCATGCGGCCGATGCCGTGCTTCTGCCATTCCTTCCCGACCGCGAGGGAACGGATTTCCACCAGCCTGTCCCACGTCGCGTCCACCGCGATGCAGCCGATGACGGTCCCGTCCGGCGATTCGGCCACCAGGAAATTACGCACGCGCTCGATGGTGTCGCCGATGGAAAGGGGGATCATGACGCCCTCCTTCCCGAACTCGCGGGTCACGTTGATGATGGCCTGGACGTCGGTCAGCCTTGCCTTGCGAATGTTTATGTCCAATGGCGTTCCTTGACTCCGCCCGCGGGCGGGTTGAATGCGAATGTCTTGCGGCCGCTCCCTATTATGACAAAAACGACGGGGCAAACAAAATGAATAATTCTTCCTTGTCCATTATGCATTCTTGGCCGCCGCTTCCTTCCCGTCCCAGCCCAGCTCGATGGCGTCGTAGCGCAGCTTGCCGTCGGCGATGATGGTGATGGTCGAATTGTGCTCCGCTTCGATGGCGGCGAGGGCGGAACGCTTGGCGTTGGCCATGTCCAGGGCCGCTTCCGGGTGCATCCGGACGACCAGGTTGCCGGCGTGTTCGTCGTAAAAGCCGCGGATTTTCCGGAGCAGTTCCAGCGAAAGCACTTCCTGCGATTTTCGGATGCCGGTGCCGTCGCAGCACGGGCAGGGCGTGTAGAGGGTCTTTTTGACGCTCTGGCGGATGCGCTGCCGCGTCATCTCCATGACGCCCAGTTGGCTGATCGGGAGAATGGTGGTGCGCGCCCGATCGCGGCGGGCCGCCTGGCGGAACGTCTCCTCCACCGCCCGCCGGTCCTGCGGGCTGTCCATGTCGATGAAGTCGAGCATGACCAGGCCGCCCAGGTCCCTGAGCCGCAACTGCCGGGCCGCCTCGACCGCCGCCTCCTTGTTCATGGCGAGGATGGTCTCGCGGGTCGAATCGCCCTTGCGGAAACGGCCGGTGTTGACGTCGATGGCGACCAGGGCCTCGGTCTGCTCGATGACGATTTCGCCGCCGGAGGGCAGGCGGACCGAGCGGTCGAAAGTGCGCTCGATGGAGTTTTCGACGCCGTAGCGATCGAAAATCGGCTCGCCGTCGGAGTAGAGGAACAGCCGCTCGGAAAACTCGGGCATGAACACGTCGAGGAAATTCTTGGCCTGGGCGAAGCCCTGCGGGCTGTCGATGATGATTTCCTCGACATCGTCGTAGACGAAGTCGCGGATGGCGCGGACGACCAGATCCGACTCCTGGTACAGCGCCACCGGCGGCTTGGCCTTTTTCGTCTGATCCTTGATGGCGTCCCACAGGCGGGTGAGGCAGTCGATATCCTTCTGCAGCTCGTCCTTGCCGTGGCCCATGCCGGCGGTGCGGATGATGTAGCCCATGTCGCGGGGCGGAGCGAGCTGTTCCAGGATCGCCTTGAGGCTGTGGCGCTCCTTGTCGTCGGTGATTTTCTTCGACACGCCGCGCTTCGACACGGCCGGCATGAGGACCAGGTAGCGGCCGGGAAGCGAAATGTAGGTGGTGAGGCTCGGCCCCTTGTTGGCGAGCTGCTCGCGGGTTATCTGGACCAGGATTTCCTGGCCCTTGTACAGCATGTCCTCGATGGCCGGCCGGCCGCCGCCGCGCTTTTCCTTCCGCTTGCGGCGTTTCAGCACGTCGTCGTAGCCGCCGAAGGGGGGGATGACGTCGGTGACGTGGAGAAAACCGTTCTTTTCGCCGCCGATGTCGACGAAGGCCGCCTGCAGGGTCGGCTCGATGTTCTGGATTTTTCCCTTGTAGATGTTGCCGTGGGCGAATCCGTTGGACGCGCGCTCGATATACAGCTCTTCCAGGCCGTTCGGGCCGGCGATGGCCACCCGCAACTGCTCCGAATCCAGGACGTTCATCAAAACCCGCCGCAGGTGGGTCTTGCTGTCGGAAAGTGTCTTGTGTTCCGCCGCCGCCTTGTTGTGCTGTTTGACCTCGACCGCCGCCTCTTCCTTCTTTTTCTTTTCTCTCTTGCGGGCCAAAATTGCCTCCACCATACAAAAAATTCCACCGGCCGTCGCGCGGACAACCCTCGCCGCCGCGCAGGCCAAATATCGAAAAGCTCCCGGCCGCCGGCCGGAGCGTCACAGTCAAGAACCACCGCCGTCTTCAGGAAAAGCCGCCGGGGGGAATCGGTAATTTTCCCATTTTCCACGCCGTATTGCAAGAGGGAGGCCATATCGAATTATTCATTATCAATTCTTAATTCGAAATGGCATTCTTCGCCCTCTCCATCATCCCGGCGATGAAATCGCTCGCCTTCCCCCATTCCCCGTTCATCATGAATTCCTTGGGGAACAGGTTGCTGCCGAGCCCGACGCCGATATAGCCGGCCTTGATGAAGTCGGGGATGTTGTCCGGCGTCACGCCGCCGATGGCGACGTAGTCGGTGTAGTCGAACGGGCCTTTGAGGCTTTTGACATAGCCCATCGGCAAATCGCCGGCCGGGAACATCTTCAGCGTGAAAAAGCCGTAGTCGACGCACAGGCCGACGTCGGTCGGCGTCAGGACGCCCGGCAGGAACGGAATATCCTGTTCCGCGCAGTACTCGAGCACCTCCACCGGCGACGACGGGGCGAGGAGGAACATGGCGCCCGCGTCCACCGCGTCCTGCGCGAGATCGGCGTTGATGGCGGTGCCGGCGCCGATCAGCGCCCGGTCGCCGAAATATTCGGAAAGCATGGCGATCTGCTCGATGCCGTCCGGCGAATTGAGCGCGACCTCGAAAAACCGGACGCCGCCGTCGTACACCGCCCGCGCATAGGGAAGGGTCAAATCCACCGGGATTTTCCGCATAATCGCCAAAATGGGATTGTCCTTCACAATTTCCCGCATATCCATGGCACATCTCCTTGGGAGGCTACCGATATATTTCCTTGGCGCTGGTGAGCAGCGCATCCAGCCGCTGGCGGGTCGGGTAGCCTTCGATATCCCCGATCACCTGGGTCGCCATGCCGCCGGCGACGTTGCCCATGCGGCCGCACATCTCCACATCCTTCCCCTCCAGCCAGCCGGAAAGGAACCCGGCGTTGAACGCGTCGCCGGCGCCGATGGGTTCGATGCACACCACATCCATGGGCGCGATGTGGCGGCGGCGATCCTTGTCGCCGACCCAGGCGCCGTCGGCGCCGTTTTTGATGGCGACCGCCAGCGCCTTCCCCTCGTTCATCAGCAGATCGAAAATTTCCTCCGGCTCCGAAGTGCCGAGGATGAGCCCGGCCTCGTCGAGGCCGAGGAGGACGATATTCGCCCGGAGCGTCAGCTCCTTCAGGAACGGGGCGTAATCGCGGTCCTTCCACAGCTTTTTCCGCACGTTGGGATCGAAGCTGATGCGCGCGCCGTGGCGCTCGGCAAGTTCCATCGCCCGCAGCACCGCGGCTTCGCAGTTCGGGCTCAGCACCGGCGTGATGCCGGTGAGGTGGACGATTTTCGCTTCGCGTATCAGTTCCTCCGGCACGTTTTCCGGGCCGAAATGGCTGGCGGCCGAGTTTTCGCGGTAATAGAAAACCCGGGTCTCGCCAACGCCCATTTCCTTGAACATGACGCCGGTGCGGTGGGCCGGATCGAACATGACGCCGGAAACGTCGACGCCTTCGGCCCGGATCATGTTGTTGACGTAGTGTCCGAGTTCGTCGTCGCCGAGGCGGCTGAGCCAGGCGGCGGAGTGCCCGAGTTTGACCATGCCGATGGCCATGTTGCTTTCGGCGCCGGCGATGCGGGGACGGAATTCCTGAACGTAACGGAGCGGGCCGGACGAGGCGGGAACCATGGCGCACATGGTTTCGCCAAGAGTCACCAGTTCGGGCGGTTTCAGGTGCATATGAGTATCCTCGAATTGTTTGCGAACACACGAGATATACCTGCGCCACCTCGCGGCGTCAACTTCAAAACACCCTTTTCCTGGCATGGCAGTACGGTTCCTTGCCGTTTTTGCCGTAGTAATCCTGGTGATACTCCTCGGCTTTCCAGAAGGCGACGGCGGGGGCGATTTTGGTGGCGGGCTTGTAGCCGAGCGTTTTCAGTTCGGCGATGATGCTTTCCGCCGTTTTCGCCTGGTCGGCGTCGACGGTGAAAATTTCCGACCTGTATTGTTGGCCGACGTCCGGGCCCTGGCGATCGATCTGGGTGAAGTCGTGGATTTCGAAAAACAGGCGGCACAGTTTCTCGAACGAGGTTTTGCCCGGATCGAACACGACCTTGAGCGTTTCGGCGTGTCCGGTGTCGCCGCCGGAGACCTGGCGGTAGGTGGGATTGTCCAGCGCGCCGCCCATGTAGCCGACCTCGGTCGAGACGACGCCCGGCTCTTTTTTGAACCAGTGTTCGACGCCCCAGAAACAGCCGGCGGCGAAATAGGCGACCGTGGCCGGTTTCGTTTTGGCCGGGATGAATTTCATGGACAGCGAGTTGACGCAATGGCGGACGTTTTTCTCCGTCAGGCGCTCGCCGGCGAATACGTGGCCGAGGTGGGCGCCGCAGGCGGCGCAGAGAATTTCCACCCGGCGGCCGTCGGCGTCGGGGCGGCGTTCGACCGCGCCGGGAATTTCGTCGTCGAACGACGGCCAGCCGCAACCGGAATCGAACTTGTCCTGCGAACGGTACAGCGGCGCGTCGCAGCGCTTGCAGACATATGTTCCCGGCTCCTTGTTGTGCAGGTATTCGCCCGTGCCGGGATATTCGGTCCCCTTTTCGACGATGATGCGATGCTCCTCGGGGGTGAGTTGGTTGTATTTCCTCATGGAATCGCCCTTTCCCTCTCCGCCCGCCGCGACGCCGTAAAAAAGAACGGTTGTCACGGCGAGGCACAAATATACGACCGCGTTGCGCATAGACATCTCCAGCGATGGAATCGGTGCATGCATTACAAGGGCGCCGGACACCACACGGGTCCGGCGAAGCCTTGTATCAATACACTGTCGTGGAGGCGGCTGGCGCCTTTGGGGCGGGGGGTCAGGACGCGCCGAAACAGACGACGTCCTCTTCGCTGTAGAGCGGCTCGGCCAAGCCTTCGCTGATGGCGCCGGCGGCGGAGGAAAAGCCGTCGATGGCGCTTTGGAAGTCGCCCGAATCGCCGATGATCATGAGAAGGCCGGTCTGGGCGAGGCCGGAAGGGAGAACGAAATATTCGATGGCTTCGTTGAGCGGTTCGTCCTCCATGCACATGGAGGTGAACGGCGTGCCGTGCTTGTCAAGCTCGCCCTTTTCCGCCAACTGGTTGAAAATATCGACAAGCTGGCTCGATTCCTCGCCGCGGCACACGGCCTGGACGCAGCCGTGGTCGATCAACGCCTGGGCGTAGCCGGTGAGAATCTGTTCGTCCACCGGCCGGGAAATGTCCACCATGGCGGTGAAGGGCTGGGCGGAGAAAGGAAACCGGATTTCTTGGCCATTTGCCCGGATGGCGTAGAAACGTTGTTCGTGGATTGTGCCCAAACTCATTCCCCCGATGAGGCGGGTGAATGCCAAATCGACGCATTTGGCAATGCCGCCAGTTGAATAATCATTCACGTCCCATCCCTTCCAGGATCTGTAGAAGGCGACCGCCTTGCGCACCGATACGGCAGGGTCCCATCCCCCATGTTCCCCAACATGCCCCGCTGAAGGTTGCCCCGAATCCATACATGTATAATACACCACGATTGGCCGGAGTGCCCCGATGACTCCGGGCGCAACCGTCATCGTTATTCGATTATTCATCCCGCGCGGTTTTCGTCAAGGTCATTTTCCAATCCGCTTCCAGCTTTTTCCGCTATTTTCCCCGTTTTTTGAGCCATAAGAAGTTACCGCGATGCTATAATGCCGGCGCTGTCCGATTTTCACTCGATGACGCAGGAGGAGATTGCCATGACTTACCATTATCCGGGCCAGGTCGATTCGGTTTTCCGCTCCGATCCGGACAGGTGCATAGCATGCGGCAAATGCGTGGCCGACTGTCCGTCCGCCGTGCTGACGATTCACGACAAGGTGGCGACCAGCCTGCCGGCCTTCGCCCAGCGCTGCATCGACTGCCAGCACTGCCTGGCCATTTGCCCCACCGGCGCCGCCTCGGTCGGGGGGCGCGACCCGGATCGCTCCCTCCCGCTGGGCGATTTCGATTCCGCCGCCATCGACCTGCTGATACGGGGCAGGCGGTCGGTCCGCTCGTTCCTGCCCGATCCGGTCGAACCGGAAACGCTGGCCAAATTGATGGAAACGGTCAGCCACGCGCCCACCGGCGTCAACGTCCGCCTGCGCCGCTTCACCGTCGTTCACGATCCGGCCGCCATGGCCGAGTTCCGCGATCGCCTGTGTCGGCTGCTGGTCGCCAACGCGGCCAAACTCCCGCAGCAGGACGCCTGGCTGGCCAGCGCGGCGGGCAAATGGCTGGACAAGGGAAGGGACGTCATTTTCCGCGGCGCGCCGCACATGCTGGTGGTGTCGGCCTCGAACGAAACCCTGACGCCGGTCATCGACAGCCTGATCGCCTTGTCCTACTTCGATCTGATGGCGCCGGCAATGGGAGTGGGAACGGTGTGGGTGAACATGGTGAACATGGCCTTCGGCCTTTTCCCCGAGACGCGGGGGTGGCTGGGCATACCGGACGATCACGCCATCGGCTTCACCATGCTGTTCGGCAAGCCGAAGATCAAGTACGCGCGGACCGCGCAGCATGTGCCGGAGAGCCTCGTGATGGTGAAGAATTTGTGCGATTAGGGCGCGTTTAAAGCGCCCGCATCATGGCAAGCGCATCGATCGCTGGCAGGGGCGGCCCTCGTGGCCGCCCTCGTTTCGCAAATGAATGCCTTGATCCGTTACCGATTCGCAAATGAAAGGCGGGCGGCCACAAGGGCCGCCCCTGCCAGTGATCGATATGCTTGTCGTTGAATGAAAACCGCGCCGCGGGAAGCGGCGTTTTGGAGTGTTTTTTGCGGAAATGCGGCGCGCCGCGCTTGTCAATTTCAGTTCAGCAACTCCGTCATGTTGACCATGCGCAGAAGATGCGTCACCTTGTCGGAAGCGTTGATGATTTTCAAACGCTTGCCCTGCTGTTTCAACTTCTGGAACACGGCGAAAATTGTGCCCATCGCCATGGAACTGATTATTTTCGTGCCGCTGAAGTCCAGCACCAGCTCGGTGAAATCGCCGTTGTCGCACACACTGTACAATTCGCTGGCAAATGCGTCGGACAAGGGACCGGTGATTTCAGGATACTTTTTTCCGATTTCCAGAACAAGGCGCATGGTATTTTCCTTTGTTGGCCGCAGGCGGATAACAATAGTTTCATCCACAATCCCCATGCTTCATCCGGTTATCAGGGAAATATCGCATTCGATAAAAACCCCGAATTGCAAATGCACGCATGGTTGAATACGCGGTATATAAAGGTTTTTCCCCTTGGCGTCTAGTATAATCTCCAGTCTGGTTTTGTTTCTAAATCAATACCGCGCTTCCGCCTGATATTCTCTCCTGACCTCTTCCAATTCCTGTCGCACCTGATCCGGCGTCATCCGCTGGTTTGTCTGCTCGTCCCGCACCACCATGTCGGGCGCCAAAGGCATAAGGAACGTTTCCGCCGAGAAAGGCGGGAGCCCGTTCAGGTTGGTCTTGACGTTCCGCAGCACCCGGACGGTTTCCTCGAGCTTGAACTTCGGCGGTTCGCCCGGCTTCGGGGGCGGGAACTTGATTTCCTTGCGCTCGAACGATCTGACCTTCCACGGCAGAACCTGGCCGGGGAGCATCCACAACTCGAGCGTCTCGCCGCCGCGCTTCGGGGTCAGGGTGAAGTGGAGGGTGGTTTCGCGCCGGTTGGGAATCGGCTCGTCGAAGCAGGCGATGTTGAAATCCTCGCGAATTCCGGATGCGGACGTGACGTCCCGGCCCATCAGGAACAGGCCGATGAACACGGCCAGGCCCTGAGCCTGCGTGCCGGCCACGTTGGGCCGGAACGAACGGCGGCTGACATTGCGCTCCCGGGCGTTCGGCGCCTTGGCCTCGACTTCCCAAATGTTCCGGCCGTCGACGATGATCAGGGTCATCTGCTCCGGCGGAATCCTGCCTTCGCTCTGCCCCCGGTTCATCAGGATCATGCGGGAGGGAGCTTCCAGGCGGAGAAATTCGTAGGAATTCTGCGAACCCTTGACCATGCCGCCGGTTTTCTGGGTAACCAGATCCGCTTCCATCCGCACCACGCCCTGGGCGCCGGCGAACACGGAATCGATGGCCCGATCCGTTTCCTGCTGCGACAATTCCCTGCCTTGGCCCGCGAACGCGGCGCCGGCGGCGATACACAGGGACAATGCCAAGCACAAAGTTTTACGCATGGTTGGAATGCCTTTCCTCTTCAATTCACAATTCACGATTCACAATTCACAATTATGCAAATTTCATTGTGAATTGTGAATTGTGAATTGTGAATTATTTTCTTTGGCCGTCCTGTTCCTCCACCCCAAATACATCATCGCCGGCACGACGAACAGGCTGGCGAACAGCACCCAGCCGA
>JAVBRW010000328.1:0-4377 GCA_031547475.1 Planctomycetota bacterium | reverse complement strand
CAATTCACAATTCACAATTGAACCGCACCCTTCGCCTTATGGACAGGGTGCGGTTCAATTGTGAATTGTGAATTGTGAATTGAAAATCGCGAATTTATTTGAGTTCTTTTTTCAACTGATCGACTATCTGCGTAAACTTTGGCTCGGTTTTGAGCGATTGCAGATCGCGGTCGTTCGCCATGTGTTTGTGATCGCGGTAGCCTTTGGCGACGGCGGTTTCGAGGCGGCTCAGCGCTTCGTCGCGCTTGCCGACGAGGGCGAGGCTGCACGACAGGTTGTAGAGGATGCCGGGATCGTCCGCCTTGAGATCGGCCAGACGGTAGTCGAGATCGAGGCCGTCGGCGTAATAGCCGAGGGCGGTGTAATGGTTGGCCGCCGTTTCCAGCGCTTCCAGGTGGTCCGGGCGGCGGGACAGGATGGTGTCGCACAGCTCGAGGCAAAACCACATGTATTCGCGATCGTCCTGGCTGACCGACGCGAATCGGGCGGTGTCCTGATCGCCGTAGGGGGGAAATATCTTTTTCATGCGCCGCGCCCGCCCGCTTACTGCACTTCGCCGAGCGAACCCTCGATTTCGAGATCGTCGTCGTCGGTGGCGACATAGAGGGTGCCGTCGTTTTCCGGCGGCTTGGCCAGGGCCAGCGCGTCCGGCTCGGCGGCCGAGCCGTGGATGAACGAGCCGTCCTCGCCGAACATGTCGAGCATTTGCAGGAAGGCGGCGGATTCGCGGGGGTTGCGGATGTTGAAGGAGGCGACCGCCTTGACGCCGCCGTCCGGGACGGTGGCGATTTTCGCCTTGATGCGGCGCAGAAGGTTGAAGGGCAGGCGTTCGCACTCGCCGTAGCTGAATTCGATGACCGCCTGGTAGGTGCCGCCCCTTTTGTCGACAATGGTGATGCTGCTCATGACTGAACTCCCCCGGGAATAAACGGTTCCGCAGTAACGAGAAGAGAACTATTTCCGTGGCATCCCGCAGCCACGCGAAATAACGATTATACAAGGCGGGGGAATGGATTTCAATCGCTTGCGGCCACTTTCCGGCCCGGGTTGCCTGGCGCATTGTCGTTCACTCCACGACAAACATGCCGTTGACCGGCAGGGGCGGCCCTTGTGGCCGCCCGCGTTGCGCAAACGAATGCCTTTCTCCGCGGCCAATTCGCATGTGAAAGGCGGGCGGCCACAAGAGCCGCCCCCACCGGAGATCGATTTGTTCGCATGATGCGGATGTTTATGACAACACCCGCTTATCGCTTGCGGACGAGAAGACTGACATCCCATTCCGCGCTTTTGCCCGACTGTTCCACCTCCGCCAGCCAGCGTTTGGCATCCACCGGATAGCCCGCCGTTTCCGCCAGCCCGTCCAGCCGGTCGCCGAACCAGGCGTTCAGCTCGGCCATGGCGCGCTCGCGGGCGTATTTGGCGGCGAGGCTGGCGAGGGCGGTGGGGAAGGACAGGCGGTCCGCCTTGGCGAGGAAGCGGAACACGGCGTTGGCGCCGGCGCGCCGGAGGCGGTAGGCGGATTCGCCGGCGCCGGCCGACAGCGTGTCTATCCAGGCGCCCGGAAACAGGGCGGACAGGAAAGGCAGGTAATCGTTCCGGCCGCCCTGTTTGTCGACGACGACCAGCATTTCCTCGCGCGGGAATTTGGCGGCCAGGCGGGACAGGTGGCGGCCGGTCTCGACCAGGAGCGCCTGGTTCTTGTTCAGGCCGGTGTCGAAACGGTGGTTGAGGAGCGGCTCGTAGAGCTGGACGGTTTCGAAATGGACGACCGCCGCCTTTTCCCGCGCCAGGGCCGCCGCCAACTGTTCCGACGCAGCTCGTATGCCCGCCAGATCGGCGAACACGGGGAACGGCTCGATTTTTCGGGTGTAACAGGGATGAACCGCCCCGGCCCCCGCCTCGCCCGGCGCGAGCGGAAAGCAAATGCCGCCGTCCTCGAGGAGGAGCGAAAAGGCGCCCACCGCCCGTTCCAGCGCCGCCATGCCGCCGGCGGTGTAAAGAACTTTGCTGTCCGCCACCGCCGGAAGCGCGCCGGAGCGCGTCACCTTTTCCGCCACCGCGTCGGCCAGGCGTTGCCACGGCGTGTCCGGCTTCCAGCCGTCCGGAACCGACAACGCGACCGAGGCCGTGCACAAGGGGCCGAGGGTCGGCCCGAGGCCGGCTTCGTCCACTCCCGCCAGAATCATGCCATGCTCCCGAAAAGGAACGCCAGCGCGCCCGCCAGGCAGCCCATGCCGTCGACGCCGGCCTGGAGAAGGACGGCGTCGTGGCTGCGCCGCTTCACCACCCGATCCAATAGCCAAAGGCCGAGCCCCGGCACCAATGCGCAGGACAGGACGAAAACCAGCCACGGCGACAGCGTCGCCCCGTCCGCCAACACGCCGGCGGCGGCGGCGAGAAACGGCAGCGCCGCCGCCGTCGCCAGAGCGGCGCCGGCCAGCCGTTCCGACCGCGCCTGTCCCGTGCGGGCGGGAAGCGTGTCGATGCCCATCAGCCGGTCGCTGGCGATATCGTGGAGATCGCGGACCAGGGTGCCGCCGAGGCAGACGAGAAATACGAACAGAATGGCGCCCATTCCCGGCCAAAACCGCCCGCCCAGCAGCGCCGACGGCGCGGCGGCGGCCAGCGCCCATCCCGCCGCCATCGGCCAGTTGCGGGGAACGCGGTTCCGCTTAAGGGCGGCCAGCCACGGCGGCTCTTTCCGGGTCGGAAGGGCATAGACGGTGGCGGCGGCGATCAACGCCGAGAACAGCAGGGCGATCGACGCCCCGAGCATGATCGCGATGGCCAGCGCCGCCCCCGCCGCCAGCCAGGCGAGGGCGAGGAGGGGCGACCGCCGGCTGCGGTAGAACGAATCGACCAGCGACAAGCGCCGCGCTTCCGGATCGGGCGGCACCCGGCGGTTCAGCGTATGGGCGAAAAACACGTAGGCGGCGCTGGCGAGCGCGGCCGCCGGTTCCGGACTGTGGTCCAAATAGAGCCCGGCCGCCAGCCCGAGGCCGCCGGCCGACAGGGCGGTCAGAAAACGGCTTTCCGCCAGCGGATGGAGAATGCGAGCCGCCTGCGCGCCGGGAGGCGTGCGGCCCATGCCGCGCAGGCGGTTGACCGCTTCCTGGGTGATCCAGCCCGGCGTGCTGGCTCCGGAGGTGACGGCGGCGGTGTGGAAACGGGCGAAATCCTCTTCCCGCAGTTCCGCCGCCGTTTCGATGAGGAAAACGGGAATGCCCGCCTCTTCCCCCGCGTCGGCCAGGCGGCGGGTGTTGGCGCTGTTTTTGCCGCCGACCACCACCAGGACGTCGGCCTGCCGGGCCAGCGCCGCCGCGTCCTCCTGCCGGTTGTGGGTGGCGCGGCAGATGGTGTCTTTCACTTCGCAGTCGGGAAAACGGGCCTTGAGTATGTCCGCCATGCGGCGGAACTGGCCGACATTGAATGTCGTCTGCGCCATGAGGAAAACCGGCTTGTCCGATTCGACCGTTTCCGCCTCGTCCGGATTGGAGACGATGCGGCAGTCCGGGCCGGCCGAACCGGCCACCGCCAGGCTTTCGGCATGATCGCGATCGCCCGCCAGCACGACGGTTTTGCCCCGGGCCGCTGCCTGGGCGGCGAGACGCTGGTTGCGGGAAACGTGGGCGCAGGTGGCGTCGATCAGCGTTTTGCCGTCAGCGGCCAGCTTGGCGCGGTGTTCGGGCGGGATGCCGTGGGCGCGGATAAGGACGGGGCGGTCGGCGGGCGTTTCCGCTTCCGCCCGGACGCCGTGGAGGGCGAGGAGTTCGACCGCCTGGCGGTTGTGCACCAGCGGCCCGTCCGCCGCCAGGCCGCCGTGGCGCGCCGCCGCCTCCAGCGCCAGACGCATGGCCCGCTTGACGCCGTCGCAAAAGCCGGAGGTTTGGGCGATGAGGACTTTCATTGTTTGCGGAGCGCGTCCGCGTCCAGGCGGCGCAGGCGGTGGAGTATTTCGTCGCGGACGGGGCCGGCCTCCTGCAGCTCCGGCTCGATTTCGCGCTGCATTTCGTCGAACGGCAGGTTGCGGTGAACCAGCAGGTACACGCCTTTGAAAAACGCGGCGCCGCGCGCCCCGGGAATGGCGGCCGCCACCACCGGATAGGGTTCGCTGCCGGTCAGGTGGACGAAGCGTTCCGCCGCGTCGGTGGTCAGATCGGCCGCGTCGGCGGCGATGGTTTCGGTGCGGATGTGGCCGAGGCCCTGCGCCCGGTAGCCGGGCAGGGGGGCGAGCAGGACAAGGGTGCCGGTTTCCGGAATGGCGGCAAGTTCCTTGACGAGATCATGGTGCGAATCGAGCCAGTAGACGCCGTCGCCCAGCACTTCCAGATTGGCGTTGTTGGGCAGGGGCGCGATGGCGGCCATCGGCGCGCCGGC
>JAVBRW010000124.1:0-10363 GCA_031547475.1 Planctomycetota bacterium | reverse complement strand
CACCCCCCCCCCCCACACCCCCATTCTCGTCATTCCGGCGGGAAAAACAGCCGCTGCATCCCTACCGGGAGGTGAAGCCGGAATCCAGCGGGATTGACATGGACGGCAGGATAAACCCCTTATGTCACACGGTCAAGACGCGCTTAGGTTCTGTCAGATAATAAATGAAGCACCGGGGCCTTTATCGAATGCGCTATAGCTGCGTTTCTGTTGAAAAGTTGCTATAGTTATTTCCTGACAGGCCCTTAGTATGACTTCAGTTCATTGTCAATTGTCGGTTCAGCTTCCCAGCACAATAAATTCCTCGACATTCTGGGTAAAGATGACGCCCCCGCCCGGCTCGTTCAGGGTCGGGACGGTGCCGATGGCTTCGACAATCGCTTTCACCTTGTCCTGCTCCGCCACGATGAGCAGCATGTCCTTTTCCGGGACCAGGGTGATGCCGAAAAACTTGACGTCGTCCTCGGTGCCGGTGCCGTGGGCGTTCAACAGCGTGCCGCCGCTGGCGCCCGCCTTGCGGGCCGCGGCCATGACATCGTCGCCGTATCCCGAATTGACAATAACGCTGATCAGCTTGTAGCCGCTTTCCATCCGTTCGCTCCTTGTCTCCGCCCCCTGCGGCGCGGAAGCGTTGTCCCGGGCAGGGACCGATTTGCGCACAAACAATTCGGGCAATTCCACCAGCACGGCCGAGCCGCGCAGTTTTTTCTCGTGTTCCGCCGCTTGGCGGACAGCTTTCAGAACCGCGTCCGCCTCGTCCGCCATGGCGATGAACACCACGTCAACCTGGATGTCGGCCAGGGACAGCGCCCGCAGCAGCCGGCTCGAGCCGAGCGATTTTCCGAGCGTGATGGTTCCGCCCCGGCCGCCGGCCGCCTTGGCGACCGACACCAGTGCGTCTCCCTTGCGCCTTCCCACCATGGCAATAAGCATTCTCGCCGGTTTGGCGGTGTGGTGTTTCATGCTTTACCCCTTCGCTTCCGCTTTCAACTGGCTCTGTTTGTTTTCCACCCGCTTGAAAATCAGCCCGAGCAACTGGATGGTGAACAGCGGGGCCATGGCGATCATCGCCACCATGCCGAAGGCGTCCGTCGCCGGATTGCCCCCGACCGCGATGGACGCGCCCAGCGTCAGCGCCAGGACGAACGTCGTCGACATCGGCCCCGACGCCACCCCGCCCGAGTCGAAGGCGATGGCGGTGAACAGGGGCGGGCACCATTTGGTCAACCCGAGGGAAAGCGCGTACCCGGGTATCAGGATGTACCAGATGCTTGTCCCGGTTATGACCCGGTACATGCCGAGCGCCACCGCCAGAGCGATGGCGGCGGACAGGGCGATAAGCATTATTTTCCGCTTGATATGGCCGCCGGACACTTCCTCCACCTGCTCGGTGAGCACCCACACGGCAGGTTCGGCGCACACCACCACGGCGCCGAGGATGACGCCGACCGGCAGCAGGCCCCAGCCGTCCGCCATCGCGCCAAGCTGCATCCCGAGCGTTCTGCCGACCGGGGTGAAGCCGCCGTTCACGCCGACCATGAACACATTCAGCCCGAACCACGAATACAGCATGCCGAGAAGCATTCTTTTCACCTGTTCGCCCGGCAGTTTCAGAAGCGCCAGCTGGAACACGGCGAAAATGACCATGAGCGGCAGCAGCGCCATGGTGATGTCCTGCACGACATGGGGAACCGCGCGCAGGAACGGCCCGAAAAGGCTGACGTCGGCGCTGTCGCCCGATCCGGCGCCGGCCAGGCTCATGTCGGTTTTCGAAAACATGCCCATCAGCGCCACCGCCGCGATGGGGCCGATGGAGGCGAGGCCGACGAAGCCGAAGGAGTTGTCGCCGCCCTCGGTCCGCTTGACCGCCGAGGCGACGCCTATGCCCATCGCCATGATGAAGGGGACGGTGACCGGTCCGGTGGTGGCGCCGCCGGAGTCGAAGGCGATGCAGACGAAGGCGGTCTCGGAATAGGTGCAGGCGAAAAAGACCAGCGCGTAAAACACCAGGAAAAGCATGCGGAGCGACAGTTGCATGACGACCCGGATCATGGCGACGACCAGGAACAGCCCGACGCCGATGGCGATCATGCAGAGCAGGAGATCCTTGTTCAAATCCGGCGCGACGCTCAGCACCTGGGTGGCGAGCACCTGGACGTCCGGTTCCGCCACGGTGATGGCGAAGCCGATGGCGAACGAGGCGAAGAGGATGAGGGGCAGGTTGCGCCTGCGGGTCAGGGCCGAGCCGACGCGCTGCCCGAACGGAACCATGCCGATGTCGGCGCCGATGAGGAAAATGCCGAGTCCGAGTATGAGCAGTATGCCGCCGAGGGTGAACTGGGCGAGCTGCCCTTCCGGCAGGGGCGCGTAGGTGAAATTGAGGAGAAACACGATAATCATGACCGGGACCACCGAAATGGCCGATTCTTTCACCTTGGCGGAAAGATTGGATATCAAGCGCTGCTCCTGACCCGGCGCGCGGTGTAGTGCGCAATGCGGCCCGCTCCCCATGGGGCGACGAAAATGCCGTTGCAAATGTTCATTCTATGAATCGGAAGGGGAAAAACAAGGGAGGATTCGTGCGGAAACAATGCACGTTTCCGCCGGCCTTCGCCAGCGTGCGCAATTTTCCTTGAAACGTTGAAACGAAATTCATAAGGTTGAATTCCTGCAATCGGTGGAGCAGGCTCTCCCGCCCAAATCGGGGCGGGAGGCGGTTCATGTTTTTCGGGCGAGGGAACGACATGTCGGTATCGTACTGGATTTCGAAAAGGTTCGGCGTGCTCATCACCCTGTTTTACATGGGGGTGATAGGCGTTTTGATCGTATCCCATTACAAGGTTGGCGTGTCCGAACCCGGCGTGCTGGCCCGGTATTATCCGCCCGGGCGCACCTACGAAAGCTCGGACAAGTACCAGATCGTCAGGGATGTCTACGGCTTTTCGCCCGAACTGTCGGAGCGGATCAGCGCCAAGGGCGGGGTCGATGTGCTGTCCTACACCGACGACGGCGTCGTTATCCAGCGATCAGGCAAAAAACAGGAAACCGTCTCCACCGGCGATGCAATCAAATACCTGGCCAACCCCAACACTGCCGAGGTCGAGTCCTATGTCTCGCCCCTGTACCGGCCGCTGAACGAGCTGCTCGACCTCCACCTCAAATTCCTCCGCCGCGCCGAGGAAGTGGTCGGCGGCGAAGGGGACGGGCTCACGAAGCTGATTGTCCCGAAAGCGATTATTTCCGCCGCCTACCTCGGCCTCGTCTGTTTCATTCTGTACGTTCTGAAACGGGTGGACAAAAGTTCCGGCGACTACAAGGGCGGCTATTCGCTCATCTACGCCTCCTTTGTCTTCTGGCCCATCGCCATCATCGTCGTCTCGTTTTTCGGCACCAACGTGGTGGACGTTGTCCGCCATCTGCCCGACTCCTACTTTTTCCTCCGGAACTACATCGTGGGCGCCTGGGCGGCGCTATTCGCCTGGCCATTGTTCGTGATCGCGATCTCCATACTGGACATTATCCACGCCGCCTTGTGGGTCGATCTCAACCGGGCGCTTGCCCACGCCGCCGTTCTCGCCCTTGGCGTCATCTCGGTGCCGCTGGTGACGGTGGGCGTGCTGTTCGCCATCCTGGTCGCCGTTCTCTACACCGGCTACCGCGCGACCAAAAAGCTCGTTCTCCCGGCCGCGCTCCAGCGCAAACGCTGATGCGACGAACGTGAGCCATACGTTTCTCACGGCCTGGAGCCGTCGCGGGTGTTATTCCGCGAGCAAAACTTTCGACCATGCCTGGTCGTAGAGGGTGCGCTTGGCCGAGTCGAGGTTGCGGACGACTTCGCATTTGTCGATGATGTCGCGGGGAATGTTGAAGGCGCCGTGCTCCCGCAGCTCCGCGCCGAGGCGGGAGAGCGCTTCGGGATTGGGCATGTAGTAGTGGATGGATTCCATGTTTTTGGCAGCCATTTCCGGATCGAGGAAGTGGTTGATGAAAGCGTAGGCGAGGTCGGCGTCGGTGGTGTCCGACGGGATGACGAAAACGTCGGCGTTGAGGGCCGAGCCCTCCTTCGGGACGAAAAAGGCGATATCGTCGTCGTCGCGGCCCGACGAAATCATGGCGATGTCGCCGTTGTAGGCCTGGATGGCGGCGAGGGTGCCGCTGCGGAGCCCTTCGCGCGCGTGATCGACGTCGAACATGGTCAGGTTGCCTTTCCAGCCCTCCACCACTTTCCCGGCCGCCGCCACCTCGGCCGGGGCGACGGAATTGAGGCTGTGGCCGAGGAATTTCAGTCCCGCGCCGATGGTTTCCCTCATATCGTTGAGCATTGCCATGCGCTTGTGAAAGCGCTTGTCGGCGAAAATGGCCCAGCTCCCGAGCGCGTCCGGCGGCACCATTTGCTTATTGTAGCCGACGCCGGTGACGGTGAAGGTGTAGGGCACGCTGAACTTCATGTCGGGGTCATGCGACATGGACGGAGACGAGCGATCGAGGTACTTGCGATTGGGCAGGAGCGCGTGATCCAACGGGAGGAGCCAGCCGTCATCGTTCAACTGGACGGCGACGTTCGGCGGCGGAGTGATCAGATCATAGCCGTCGTTGCCGTGCAGGCTTTCGAACATGGTTTCGTTCGAGTCGTAATAGTCGAACTCGACCCGGCAGTCGTGTTTTTCCTCGAATAGCCGCACCGCTTCCGGATCGAAATAGTCTTCCCACGTATAGATGTTCAATACCCGTTTCGCCTCTCCGGCCGGCGCCGCGAACAGCGGCAGCAGGAGGGAACACAACAGGGCGGGCAACAAAAATTTGCTGCGCAGAGTCGTCATGGCGGGATTCCCGTCAAAAAGGAGCCTGAACGGAAGTATACGAAAAAATTACCTTTGTTTGCCAGACAAATTTCGGGTTTCGAGTATACCCCCCTCATCCTGGTTTTCGGAAACGTCAATCCCAAGCCTGAAGCGCGCATCGAGGTTATGAGATCGAAAAACCGAATTTTCGGCGCGCTTCAACATATACCAAAGCGCGTATGGTTTTCGGTTATTCAACCCCATAACCATCGCACGCGCTTTGGGCTTGGGATTTACGTTTGCCCAAAACCAATCCGCTTTGGGTATATTGGGATTATCGGGGAAGGTTTTCTTGATAACCTCGGCGTCCGCATGGTACAATACCGTGGCGCCGCGTTTCCGCGGCGCGCTGTCCACGGCCATTTTTCGGAGGATTGACGGATGCGAACCGCGTTGTTCATTGGCGGAACCGGCACGATCAGCATGTCGGTGACCAAACTGGTGGCCGGGAATCCCGGCTGGAAGTTGTGCCTTCTGAACCGGGGCAGCCGGAGCGCCGAAGTGCCGGACAATGTCGAGTCGGTGAAAGCGGACATCGGCAATCCGGAAGAGGTGCGGCGGGCGCTGGAGGGGCGGCGGTTCGACGTGGTGGCGGATTTCATCGCCTACACGCCGGACGCGGTGGAAAGGGACATCGACCTGTTCGGCGGGCGGACGCGGCAGTATATTTTCATCAGTTCCGCCTCGGCCTACCAGAAGCCGGCGACGCGCCTGCCGCTCACCGAAAGCACGCCGCTCATGAACCCGTTCTGGCAGTATTCGCGCGACAAGATCGCCTGCGAGGACAAACTGATCCACGCCTGCCGCAACGCCGGTTTTCCCGCCACCATTGTCAGGCCGAGCCATACCTACGGCTACCGGAACCTGCCGCTGGCCGTGCAGGGGAAAAACAGGAACTGGCAGGTGGTGGACCGGATAAAACGGGGGAGGCCGGTGGTCATCCCGGGAGACGGCACCAGCTTGTGGACGGTGACGCACGCCGACGATTTCGCCGTCGGATTCGCGGGCCTGATGGGCAATCCGGACGCGGTGGGGCAGGCGTTCCATATCACCTCGGACGATGTGCTGACCTGGAACGCGATTTACGGGCTGGTGGCGGACGCGCTCGGCGCCAAGCTGAAGGCGGTGCATATCGCGTCGGAGAAAATAGCCGAATCGCTTCCCGAGCAGTACGGCAACCTGCTCGGCGACAAGGCGCATTCGGTCGTGCTCGACAACACGAAAATCCGCCGTTTCGTCCCCGAGTTCAACCCGCGCATCCGCTTCTGCGACGCGGTGTACACCATTATCGAAAACATGCTTGCCGATCCGAAATTGCAGGTGGCGGATCCGGAGTTCGAGGAGTGGTGCGAGAGGGCGACGGCGAAAATTTAAAGCATTTTATTGATGCGTTCCCGACGCGGCCAATTCAAAGCGGGTAATTTTGGCGAATTTTTTCTCGTGCCGTTCTTCGATATAAGCCTTGCTCACATCGTGATTGTGCTGCATATTGGCCCAGAAGGCGGCGCTTGTGCCGAATGCGGCGGCAAATTTGAAAGCCATGTCCATGGTAACCGATCGGCGGCCTTTGACAATGGCCGTTACAACCGATCGATCCACCCCGATGTGTGCCGCGAAAGCGCTTTGCGTGATTCCCATGGGCTGGAGAAATTCGCGCAACAGGATTTCGCCCGGATGCGGAAGCGGGGTTTTCATCCTGGCGTATTTTTCGTCCGACAGACGAATTCGTTCAGACATGATTAAATCCTTTCCCGGGCTCCGTCAATGGTAATCCGCGATACTGACATCGTCCGCGCCGCCGTCGCTCCAGCGGAATACAATGCGGAATTGCTTGTTCACCCGTATACTGTAGAGATCCGTGCCTTTCAGCTTCTCAAGATGATTGCTCGGCGGGATGCGCAGATCCGTCAATGAATCGGCCGACTTGATCATGAGCAGCTTTCCGCGCGCCACGGTGGCCAGTTCTTTGGAAATGCCTTTCGGAATTTCGCCAAAGAACACCGATTCGGTTTTTCTGTCCCCGAACGAGCGAAGCATTCTTTCTCCCGAAATACACCATCAAGTATACTCTGTTGCTTGTTGTTGTCAACAAGCAACAGAGAGGGCATGAGCCGGTGAGGGAAGGGGCGGTCTAGTGATTCACCGGCCCGGAGGGGATTTCAGCATTTTCCGTCCCGGCCCCGCCGCCCGCGCCCGTGCCGCTTCCGTCCGCCGTTTGGCGAGAATCACCTGCAATTCCCCGATGTTGTGGCGGAGATGCTCGACCGTTTCGGCCATTTGCGCGCTGGTGTCGGTCATGCCGGCCGATTCGCGGGCGGTGGCTTCGGCATTGCTGTTCAGTTGCCCCATCGATCCGGTGATGGCGTCGATGCCGCCGGCCTGCTCGTCGGTGGCGGCGCTTATGCGGTCGATCATCTCCCGCACCTTCTGGAGCGAGGACATGATGATGTTGAACTTCTCGCCCAGTTCGCCGACGATTTCGCCGCCGTCCGACACCCGCGCCACCGTTTCGCCGATGAGCGAAGCCGTGTCCTTGGCCGCCTGGGCCGATCGCTGGGCAAGATTCCGGACCTCGTCCGCCACGACGGCGAACCCTTTCCCCGCCTCGCCGGCCCGCGACGCCTCCACCGCCGCGTTCAGGGCGAGGAGATTGGTCTGGAAAGCGATGCCTTCGATGGTTTTCAGGATTTTGCCGATTTCCTCGGACGAATGGTTGATTTTCCCCATCGCCTCGGTCATGCGCTTGATGGCGTCGAAGCCGGCCTTGACGTCCTCGTCGCTTTCGTGCATGAGCTGGTTGGCGCTTTTGGCGTTGTCGGCGTTGCGGCGGATGGCGTCGGTCATTTCCTTCAGGGACGCCGACGTGTTGGCGACCGCGTCCTCCTGCGACCGCACTTCTTGATCAAGCGACGCGCTCGCCTCCGAAATATCCTCGGCGCAGCCGGCCATGCGGTCGGCGTCGCCGGTCAGGCTGTCGGACAGGCGGTTCAGGGGTTTCGTAATGGTGCGGGCGAACAGCATGCCGCCGACGATGCCGAGGGCGAGGAGGGCGAGGGACAGGCCGATGGTGGTGACGAGGGATTTCCGCATCTGATCGCCGAACTCTTGTTCGCTCACCTCGCAGACCAGGTACCAGTTCAGCACCGGAATGCGGCGGACGACGGCGATGCGCTGATCGCCGTTGTTCCGGTAGGTCAGGGAATGGGTGTCCTTGCCGGTGATGGTTGGCCACTGTTTTTCGTACTCGGGGGAAATGGCCGAAACTGGCTTCCCTATCATGTTGTTGTCGCGGATAAAGCGGATGACGCCTTTTTCGTTCAGGATGAAGGCGGCGCCGCGGGCGCCGACCTTCATGTTGTTGAGTTCTTCCGCCATGCCCTGGAGATCGATGGACACGGACAAAATGCCGCGCCAATTGCCGTCCAGCTCGACCCGGCGGTTGATGAAGGCTTTGGTTCCCCATACCGGATCGCCCACGTAGATGACAATGCTCACCTTTTGCCCGCTGTCGCGGAAGCCGAAGAACCAACCGTCCTGATCGGTCACCGCGCGGAGGTAGCGTTTGCCTTCGAGAATGTCGAGGTATTTCCGGGTGTGGTCGGAGATGAAGTTGGCGCCCAGCGTGCCGTAGGTGGCGATGATGGTGTCGAGCATCCGGTAGACCGGTTCCTCGCCCGTTTCCGGCTCGCCGTCCCGCAGCCATTGGAGAAGGTAGGGGTTGACGGACAGGAGTTCGAGCGCTTGCGAGACGACCATTATTTTCTTATCGACCGCCGACAGCGCGGTGTCGGAAACGAGGGGGAGCTGGTAATTGACGAGTTGCGCCCGCATGTCGCGCTGATAGTACCAGCGGTTGAGGAGGATGATGGCGGCGGAGGTGACGATCAGGAGGGCGATGACGAGGAGGACGATTTTCTTTTCCACACCTATACGTTTGAACATGGGCAATCCTTGCGCAAAAGAGACGGGACGGGGGCGGACAATCTTTTCCGCCCATTCGGGGTCCGGCACGCATAGGGTAGCCATTTTACCGCGCAATGCAAGATGGCGCCGGAACAATCCGGCACGAGCCGTTATAATCCGCTATTCTCCCGTTTTGGGCGGCGACCACGAGCGTTCCGTGGGTATATTGTCCGAAAGCGCCGGCCCAAGCCGGTTTGATGTAAAGAGTGCAAGTCTCTACGTCGAAGGTTTAGCGAACCACGACGTCCCCCGTCATGCGGCGGTCTCCGTGAGGAGTCAGCCGAAGCGTTGGAGGTTGGGGGAGATGCGGGCCGGGCTATTGAGCCTCGAAAATACCCTTTGGGATGCCGACGCCGTGGACACAAGCGGAAGGCAACATTTCCGGCGCCGCTAACGCGAGGCGCTTGGGAAATCCCGCGTGGTCGAAGAACCATGGCACGCATCGAAGCATCAAGCACGGAAGCCGGGAGAGCCCCGAGCCCCCGTCCGCTGGCAGCGGGCGGGCCGCGCCGTCAAGCCCAAGGGCGTAACGCGGCGATGCACGGCTCGTGGCAGTCGGACATCCCCATAGTACCGTGGAAGCGGTCGAACAAAGGAATCCGGAGGCAGAAAGCATGGCAGAAAATCCGAGACCGTCCAAGACGGAGCAGGAGAATCCCCGGCCCGACAGCTCTGGCGTTCCAGCGGAGACTGTGGAGGGAAGGGGGATGGCCAAGGGAAACCCGCGACAGGACGACACGTCCCGGATACAAGGCCGGAGCGACGTGCAACAGGCCCTGGAGCGGGTGCGACAAGCAGCAGTAACGGACAAGCGGTTGCGGTTCACGGTGCTCCTTCATCACGTTTATGCCTTAGATGCGCTACGGGATGCATATAACGCGCTCAAGCGCGATGCCGCCCCCGGTGTCGACGGCCAGACGTGGCGGAGCTACGGGGAAAACCTGGAGGCCAATCTCCAGGACCTTTCCGCCCGGCTCAAGCGGGGAGCGTATCGGGCAAAACCCACACGTAGACAATTTATCCCGAAAGCCGACGGGCGCATGCGTCCGCTTGGCGTGGCAGCGGTGGAGGATAAGCTGGTCCAACGCGCGGTCGCTCGGGTATTGAACGCGGTCTACGAAGCGGATTTTCTCGGCTTCTCCTACGGCTTCCGGCCGGGGCGTAATCCACATAATGCCTTGGATGCGCTTTCGGTCGGGATGCAGAAGAAGAAGGTGAACTGGGTGCTGGACGCTGACATTCGCGGCTTCTTCGATGCCATCGACCGTGACTGGCTGATGCAATTCGTCCAACATCGCATCGCCGACCGGCGCATCCATCGTCTCATCCTTAAATGGCTGAACGCGGGTGTGTTGGAAGAGGGCACGGTGCGGCACACCGACACGGGTACGGTGCAGGGCGGCAGCATATCGCCGCTCTTGGCGAATATCTATCTGCATTACGTGCTTGACCTATGGGTGCAGCAATGGCGACAGCGTGAAAGCCAAGGCGACGTCATTTTCGTCCGCTTCGCTGATGATTTCGTCATGGGCTTCCAGTACCGTGACGACGCGGAACGC
>JAVBRW010000061.1:0-15829 GCA_031547475.1 Planctomycetota bacterium | reverse complement strand
ATTACGGGCTCGGTGTCAACATGCCTCTTGGCGTTCTCGAGCCGCTGTTCCTGTAGATTCAATCCGAAGGAATATCACATGGAAAATTTCATGATTGGTTTGCAGGCGCTCGCCTCGATCGACGCTTTCATCGCCATTCTGATCGGCGTCATCTGGGGCACGGTGGGCGGCATGATACCGGGCATCAACGGCACCATCGCCATGGCGCTCCTTCTTCCCTTCAGTTACGGGATGGAACCGTCGGTGGCCTGCATGATGCTGGTCGCCGTCTACTGCGGCGCCGAGTACGGCGGCTCGATTCCCGCCATCCTCATCGGCACCCCCGGCACCAACGCCGCCGCCGCCACCGTGTTCGACGGCTACGAAATGCGCAAACAGGGCAAGACCGGCCTGGCCCTCTACCTTTCCCTGTACTCGTCCGTGTTCGGCGGCGTGTTCGGCACCGTCTGCCTTATCCTGGTCGCGATTCCGCTCGCCTCCGTCGCGCTCGCCTTCGGGCCGGCGGAATACTTCCTCCTCGCCATGACCGGCCTGACGCTCATCTGCTCCCTCGGCGAGGACAACATTTTCAAAGGCATCTGGGCCGGGCTTCTCGGCATTCTCCTGTCCTTTGTCGGGCTCGATCCGTTCGCCGGCGCGCCGCGCCTCACCTTCGGCGTTCTCAATCTCTCGGACGGCCTCGAAATGATCCCCCTGATGATGGGCATGTTCGCCATCTCCGAAGTGCTCCGGCAATCGCAGACCTACGATCCGAACGAAGGGCCGATCATCCGCGAGAACAACGATACGAAAATGCCGCCCTTGCGCGAGCTGGCCTCGTACTGGAGAACCCATGTCGTGTCCAGCATCATCGGCGTCATTGTCGGCGTCATGCCCGGCGCCGGCGCCACCGTCGCCTCGTTCCTGTCGTACAGCTGGTTCAAAAAGACGAGCAGGAATTCCGACTCGTTCGGCAAAGGCAATCCGATCGGCGTCGCCGCCCCCGAATCGGCCAACAACGCCGTCACCGGCGGCGCCATGGTCCCGCTTCTCGCCCTCGGCATTCCCGGCTCGAATTCGACCGCCATCATGCTGGGCGCCCTGATTGTCCACAACGTCACGCCAGGGCCCACCCTGTTCGTCAACCGCCCGGAAATCCCCTACGGCATATTCAGTTCGATGTTCGTGGCCAACGTCATCATGTTTTTCGTCGGCGTCGTCTGCATCAAGGCGGCCATCCGGGTGACAAGCATATCGAAACCGGCATTGTTCGCCGGCATCATCGCCCTGGTGTTCACCGGCTCCTACGCCTTCAACGGCGAGGTGTTCGATATCCTGGTCGCGTTCCTCTGCGGCATTCTCGGCCTCGCCATGCGCAAATTCGGCCTGCCGCACGCCGCCACCGTCCTCGGGTTCGTTCTCGGCTATATCATGGAATCGAATTTGCGGCGGGCCCTCATCCTGACCAAGGGAAGCTATCTCGGCGTGTTCGGCAATTCGACCATCACGGTTGTGCTCACCGTCATCGCCATCGTCTCGCTGGCGCTTCCGCTCATGGGGCCGATGAAAAGGAAGTTCGAGGCGAAAAAAACGTATTGACCGCAATAGGCAATTCACAATTCACGATTTACAATTCACAATGCCTTGGTAAAAATTGTGAATCGTGAATTGTGAATTGTGAATTTATTGGAGGGAGCGATGGAGCAGTTCCTTGGATTTTGCCTCACGTTCGCCGTCGGCAGCGTGGGGTTTTTCCTGTTCAAACTGTGCCGGGTGCCGAACCCGGCGCTCCTCGGCTCCATGTTCGCCACCGGCGCCCTCAACCTGGCGGGACTTTTTCCGAAATTCTCCACCTGGCTCATCGCCCTCGTCGCCAACATGCTGATCGGGATGATGATTGGCCGGCAGGTTGACCGGAACATACTGAACCGCATCCGCGTGCTGGCGAAGCCGGTGTTTGTCCAGACCGCCGGCATTCTCGCGCTGTCGCTGCTGTGCGGGTATACGCTGTACCTGATGGGGGGCAATGAAATCGATCTCCTTACCGCACTCATCAGCGGCGCCGCCGGCGGCATTACCGAAATGATGGTGTTCGGCCTGGCGGTCAACGCCGATGTCGCGGTCATCGCGCTGGTGCAATTGTTCCGGGTGGTGGTGTTCCTCAGCCTCATTCCCTATATCGCCCTGGTCTGCGACAAGCTCGGCCGCTCCAAGCCGGAACAGGAAAAACAGAAACGGCCCAGCCTGCCCCATTTCGCCGCCCGCGATTATGTGCCGCTGATCGTGGCGGGAATCGCCGGCTCGCTGGCCGGCGTTTGGCTCGATATCCCCAGTGGCGGCATGCTGGGAGCCGTGTTCGCCTGTGGCCTGTTCGCCCTCGCCATCAACAAGGTCTACAAGTTCGACACCCGGCTCCGCTTCGCCGCGCAAATTGGCCTCGGCCTCATCATGGGCGGGCGGATGACGCCGGAAATAGCGGCGCAACTGTGGCAGATGCTTGTGCCGGCGGTGGTGGTGACGCTGGTCATGCTGGCCGGGTGCACGGTCCTGGCCCTTGTCCTGCGGGCCGGCACCGGCTGGGATCTCACGACCTGCCTCCTCTGTTCGGCGCCGGCCGGCCTGTCGCAAATCACCGTGTTCGCCGACGAAATCGGCGTCGATTCCTTTGTCGCGACCGTGTTCCACACCGTCCGCATCGTCGGCATCGTCACGCTGTATCCGTGTATCGTCCTGCCATTGATCTGAAGCGCCTTCCGTTCCGGAATAAACGAAATGCCCGCCGGTAGGGGCGGCTCCACAGTACACGACTATTTTTATGCGGGTGTCATCGTAACATATGATGTCGGTATAAGTTACCCCACCCTCACCCCAACCCTCTCCCGCCCCGGCGGGAGAGGGAGAGTTCTTGGCGAAACGACTTGGTGAATTGGATAGCAATCCGAAAGGTTATTGGTGTCATTTTTCCTTGTCGCACAGCAAAGTTTTCCCTCTCCCGCCGGGGCGGGAGAGGGTAGGGTGAGGGTGGGGTGACTTGTGCCGGAAGCGCTGGTTGGCAGGGCGGCACCGAAAAATAGTCCTGTACTGTGGGGGCGCCCCTACCGGTGAACATTTTGTTTGTCGGCGCTCGAAGAACGAATATTCAAATGTTCCCGGCCCCCATTTCCATTCTCAATTCTTGTTCTCCAACAATTCGAGAATCGTCCCGTCCTTGATGATGAACGCCATCCGCATGTTGTCCGGCAGATCGACGGGGCCGAATATCACTTCGTCCGCGTCGGCGAGGTAGGGCGCGGCGTCGTCGACCTCGTAGGCGATGTGGGACTGGCGGTGCATGATTTCGGGGAAGGGACCGCCTTCCTCGAATTTCAAGTATTCTATCTTGTAGTCGTAGTCGTCCGGGTTGCTCATCCACAATTTCATCGGCTCGACATAGGTCATGCCCGGTTTCTTGTTGGTGACGGGGATGCCGATATGCAGATACTTGGCGCTCATCTGGTTTCCTCCTCTTGGCTGGCCAATAAATCCCGGTAGAAGGCGAACGCTTCCCTTTCCGTGTATTTCTCGTGCACTATCTTTCCGACCGCGCGGCACATGGCCACCGGCGACTGGGCCTGGAAAATGTTCCTGCCCATGTCGACGCCCCGGGCGCCCTCGCTTATGGCCCGGTAGCACATGGCCAGCGCCTCGTCCTCCGGCAGCTTCTTGCCGCCGGCGATGACGATGGGAACCGGGCAGGCGGCCGCCACCCGCTCGAACCCGTCGCAATAATAACTTTTGACCAGTTGCGCCCCGGTCTCGGCCAGCAGGCGGGTGGCGAGCAGGAAAAACTTCTCGTCCCGCGCCATCTGCTTGCCGACCGCCACCACGCCGAGGACGGGTATGCCGTAGTCGGCGCCGGCGTCGACCATGCGGGACAGTATTTCCAGCGAATTCTTCTCGCCCGGCGCGCCGACGAACGTCTGCACCGCCACGCAGTCGGCGCCCATTCTGATGGCGTTCTGGATGTTGACGGCGATGCCGCCGCCATTGGACATATCATCGTACAGGACGGACGAATCGTAGTTGGCGCGGAGGCACACCGACTTGCCGGAGTCCGGCGGGATGCAGGTGCGGATGGCGCCCCGGGTGCCCATCAGCACGTCGATATGGGGGATGAGGGGCGGCACGGTCACGTCCAGCCGTTCGAGCCCGGCGGTCGGGCCCATGATATACCCGTGATCGAACGCGAGCATCACGGTATTTCCGGACTGCGGGTTGAACAGCCGCGCCAACCGGCTTTTCATGCCCCAGTCGCAGTGCGCCGCGCCTTTGACGAAAAACTGCCCGAGGCCGGCCGGAGGCGTTTCTAGATGGTAATTTTTTGCGCTTTTGTTGTCCTGGCTGTCGGCCATGGAAGCTCCTTTGGGTATTTAAGATTGTAGATCGTAGATTTAAGATTTATTTCCGCCACACCGATTCACGCGGGAATAAATCTTAAATCTACAATCTGCAATCTTAAATTTTCTTAAAGTAGGGCGTATTGCACGGCTTGTTCCACAGCCGCGTCATTTCGTCGTCCATGCGGGCCATGAACATCTGGAACCCGGCCTGCTCCTGCACGGTCAGGAGTTCGCCCACATGGTTGGCGACGATATCGATCTTCCTGTCCTTGAGGATTTTTTCGCACCAGCGGTAGATGATGAACAGTTCCATCAGGGTGGTGGCGCCGGAGCCGTTGAGGACAAGCATGATCTTCTCGCCGTCCTTGATGCCGATGTCCTTGAGGAGGGCGTTCGTCATTATCTCGGCGATGCGGTTGGCCGAAGCCATGGGCTGGCGGCCGCCGCCGCCTTCGCCGTGCTGGCCCATGCCGACTTCCATGTCCGTGTCCGGCAAATCGGCCAGTTCGGCGCCGGTCGACGGATGGGTGGCGCCCCGCACCGCCACCGCCAGCGTTGCCATGTTGTCGGCGAACTTCTGGGCGAGGGCGGCGACTTCCTCCAGGCTCTTGCCCTCGGCCGCCGCCGCGCCGGCGAGTTTGTACAGGGGAATGCAGCCGACCAGGCCGCGCCGGTTGGCGCCGTCGCTCCGGGGCGCGTTGGAGACGTCCTCCTGGGTGACGACCTTGATCACCTTGAGGCCGAGTTTCTGCGCCTGTTTCATGCTCAAATTGCCGGTCAGCATGTCGCCGGCGTGGTTCAGCACAACGTACAGCACGCCTTTTCCCCTGTCCGCCAGCTTGAATGCGTTGACGCAGGCTTCCGGGCCCGGCGCGGCGAAAATGTCGCCGACCACCGATATGTCCACCATGCCTTCGCCGACGAAGCCGCTGAGGGCGGGCTCGTGGCCGGCGCCGCCCTGGGTGACGATGGTGACGCGGCTGGCCTGGTCGAGCCGCTTGTTAATCACCATGTTGCCGGGCCCGAGGCGGACCAGATCCGCGTTGGCGGAAGCGAAGCCTTCCAGCAGCTCCCTGGTCAGATTCGCCGGTTCGTTGATGAATTTCTTCATTTTCATGCTGAACCCTCCTGTATGGGGAAATGGGACGGTGGCGGAAAACATACAATTTAAGATTTAAGATTGTAGATTTAAGATTTATTATCAGCCGAAGCGTTGGTGACAAGAATAAATCTTAAATCTACAATCTTAAATCTTAAATCGCTTTTTCATATCCTTCCATCAACCCGCGGAAAAACAGGGCGGTGCTGACGGCGCCGGCGTCCGGGGTGCCGACGGTCTTGTCGCCGTAGCTGCGGGCGCGGCCGAATTTGGCCACCTGACTTTCGGTCGCCTTGACGCCGGCGTCGGCCGCCTTGCTGGCGGCGGCGAGGATGGCGGGGATATCGTCCGACGCATCCTCGGCCGCCATGACGGCGGGAATGAAAGCGTCCATCATGGTTTTGTCGCCGATTTTCGCGGTGGAGATTTCCTCCATGGCGGTCAGACTGGCGGCGAACATTTTCTTGAGCATGGGGCCGTCGATTTCGTGTTCCTCGGCCAGCGGATCGCCCAGGGTGCCGATCATGGTGCCGTAGAGGGGGCCGGAGCTGCCGCCGCCGATGCGCATGATTTCGGCGCCCAGTTCCTCGAGGAAATACTCGATGGTCTGCTCGAGCCAGCTGTCGAGGCTGGTACGAATTTGTTCGGCGATTTTCACCATGGCGACGCCGTGATCGCCGTCGCCGAAGCGCGAATCGATGTTGGTGAGAAGGGATTTGTTTTCAATCCACAGATCGGCCGCATGGGAAAGCATGGTGTACAGTTTCTTTTTGTCAATCGTCGACATGTCGATCTCCAGGATGGTTGGGGTTGGAAGGCTATGCTTCCAATCATGTGTCCCTCGCCCGTTTGTGTCAATGGGCAGCGCTCATTTCACCTCGATGTTCATGTAATTACCCACTCCCGCGATAATCGGCGCCATGCATTCGTCCTGGCGCGACGCGTAATATTTCTTATTGTCCAGAAACATGTTGTTGCCCAGCGTGTCGATGGCGACGATGAGCGGTCCGAGCTCCCGCACCCGCATCACCCACATGCATTCCGGCATGCCGAGTTCGCGCCAGTAAACGTTCTCGATTTTCTCTACCTGGCTGGCGGTCAACACGGCGCAGCCGCCGGGCGATACGCAGTGGACGACCTTGTGCCGGCGGCACGCCTCCGACGTTTTCGGCCCCATGCCGCCCTTGCCGATCATCATCTTGATGCCGGTGAGGGCGATGAAATCGGCCGCGTATTCCTCCATCCGGATGGACGAGGTGGGGCCGATGGAGACGAGCTGGTTGTTGTCCGGTTCCTCGCGCACTATCGGCCCGGCGTGGAACAGGGCGAGGCCCTGGAGGTCCATCGGGGCGGGGATTTTTTCGACCACGACGCGGTGGTGGACATCGTCCCGGCCGGTGACGACGGTCCCGTTCAGGTGGACGATGTCGCCGACGCGGAGATCGGCCAGATCAACGTCGCGGATGGGGGTGGTCAGGATTTTTTTCATAGCGCGGCTCCGGCGTAGGTGGGCATTTCGTACGACATGTCGGCGTTGAAGCGGATGACGCCCCGGCGGTGGACATAGCAGGCGGTGTTGACGGCGCAGGCGAAGGTGGCGGGATGGCGGGCGGACGATTCGACATGCACGGCCATCGCCACCTGGTTGCCGCGAATGCCCTGGGCGCCGATGCCGAGCCTGTTCAGCCCTTCCAGCAAATCGCGCTCGAGTTGCGCCGCGCGCGGATGCGGGTGGCGGCTGCCGATGGGCCGGAGATAGGCTTTTTTCGACAACAGCGCCGCGTTCTCGACATTGTGGCCCAGGCCGACGCCGATGACGAGGGGAGGGCAGGCGTTGACTCCCAGACCCGACACCGCCTCGAACACGAACGGGACGATGGCGGGATAGCCTTCCGACGGCTTGAACACCCGGGACCGCCCGGGCAGGCAGCAACCGCCGCCGGCGAAGTAGACGGTTATTTCGAGACGGTCGTCATTGGGGACAATTTCCCAATTGATCCACGGCATGCGTTCGGCCGTATTGTCGCCGGTATTCCGTTCGTCGAAAAAGTTGACCGCGTTTTCCCGTAACGGCACGCTGGCGGTGGCGCGGCGGGTGGCTTCGGCCAGGCTGTCCGCCACCATGCCGAGGCGGGGAAAACCGGCCCCGGCCTTGAGGTAGAAATGGAGAAGGCCGGTGTCCTGGCATATGGGGCGGCCGGAGGCCAGCGCCATTTTCAAATTTTCGAAATAGCTGTCGTACACGACCTTCTGCATGGGTGAATCCTCGGCCCGCCGCATTTCCTCCAGCCGCGCGAATACGTCGTCCGGCAGGCGGGTGCAGGCGAGGGCGAGAAACTTCTCCATGGTCCGCACGAATGGTTCGTCGATGTTGTCCGGCATGAGCCTCCCTTACTATCTTGATGCAAAGCGAAAAATACATTAAATATTTGCGGAGCGGAAAAGTCAACCGCTTCGGAAAACCGTTTTCTTCAAGAGGGGATAGGTACGCAATGCCAATCGGTATCATTGTCAACTCGTTGTGCGTGGTTGTCGGGGGAATTTTGGGGACGTTCGCGGGGAAGTTCATTTCCGCCAGATTGAAACTGGTCCTGCCCATGGCGTTTTCGCTGGGGGCGATGGCGATGGGCATCACGAACATAATCAAGGTGAACTGTCTGCCGGCCGTCATTCTCGCCCTTCTGCTGGGCACCATCGTCGGCGTCCTGCTGGATATCGAAAAAGCGCTGAGGACGTGCGGGAAATGGATTGGCGCCAAAGTGGCGGACCGCCACGCGAAAGACGAGGAAACGCGCCGCAAGCAGCTTGAAATGTTTTCCATCGCCGCCATCGTGTTCTGCGCGAGCGCGACCGGACTGTACGGTTCGTTCCAGTCGGCGGTGACCGGCGACCACAGCCTGTTGTACGCCAAAAGCGTACTGGACGTGTTCAGCAACGCCATTTTCGCCGCCACCGCCGGGATGAGCGTCGTGCTCTTGGGCATCCCGATGTTCTTCATTTTCATGGCGACCTATGCCTGCGCCGGCCTGCTGGCGCCGTACACGACGCCGGCGATGTTCGCCGATTTCGCCTGCTGCGGCGGGCTGTTGATCCTCGCCACCGGCTTCCGCATGGCCGAGATGAAAGTGTTCCACGTCGCCGACATGCTGCCGGCGCTGGCGCTGGTCATGCCGATTTCCTATCTCTGGAGCCTGTGATGGCGATTGACATGGCGCTGGTTTTCCACGCGGTCGAGGCGGTGCTGACCTTTTTCCTCATCGGCTGCGTCGGCTACTTTCTGGCGCGGAAGAACTGGTTCACCCCGGAATCCAACTTCCTGTTCTCGAAGCTCATCACCCTGGTGGCGCTGCCGCCGTACCTGCTGTACAACATCAACACCATCATGACGAAGAAAGAGCTGCTGAGCCTCGCCTACGGGCTGGTGGTTCCGTTCGCGTCGGTGGCGACCAGCCTGATCATGGCCATGGCGTTGTCGCGGCTGATGAAGGTGCCGAAAACGCGCGAAGGCATTTTCCGCTCCTCCCTGGCCTTTTCCAACACCGTCTACATAGGTCTCCCGGTCAATCTCGCCCTGTTCGGCGAGAAGGCGCTGCCGTACGTGCTTCTCTACTATTTCGGCAACACGTTTTTCTTCTGGACGTTCGGCAACTATTTCCTCGCCTCGGACAGCGTTCAGCAGGAAGGCGGGCTGAGCATATTCAGCCTTGCCACCATGAAAAAACTGTTGTCCCCCCCGATGTTCGGCTTCATCGCCGGCCTGCTTTTGCTGGCGCTGGACGTCAAGCTGCCGACCTTCCTCGCCAACACCTGCCGCTATCTCGGCAATTTGACGACGCCGATGGTCATCCTCAGCGTCGGGGTGACGCTTCAGGGCCTGGGCCTGAGCAAAATCCGCTTCAATTGGGAATTGGCGGTCATCATTTTCGGAAGGTTTGTGGCGGCGCCGCTCGTCGTGGTGGCGGTGACGTGGTTTTTCCCGATTCCCGAGCTCATGCGCCAGGTGTTCATCATCCAGGCGTCGCTGCCGGTGATGTCGAGCGTTGCGATGATGGCGAATTTCTATCGGTCGGACGTCGAATACGCCACCGTTTCGGTGTCCGCGACCACCATTCTGGGGTTGTTCACCATACCGGTGTTTATGGTGTTGGTGACGTATTATTTGTGAATCGCGTATTGCGAGTTGGTTCAGTCCAGGAAAAACTTGAGTATGTGCGTCGCCACCATGCACAATTCGTCATTCTGGTTGCGGATTTCGATTTTGGAATAGGTTTTGCCGCCCTCGTTGTCGACCACGTCGATGGTGTAGGTGATGTTCAGGGTGTCGCCGATGAACACGGGCTTGAGGAAACGCACCTTGTCGTAGCCGTAGGACACGCACGGCATCGGGGATTCCTCCGCCACGGCGGTGGACGGCACGCACGACAGGCTCAGGACCAGCATCCCTTGCGCGATGCGCCGGCCGAACGGGGTGGTCTGCATATACTGTTCGTTCACGTGGTTCCTGCACAAGTCGCCGGTTACGCCGCCGAACATATAGATGTCGCACTCGCCGACCGTTTTCGCCCATTTCCTGGTTGTGCCCGCCTCGAAGGGAATTTTCGACATAACCGCGCCTTTCCTATTGGCAAAAAATGAATGGAAACGGCATGGTAAGGCTGTTCATTTCCATTGTCAAGCGGCGAAACCGCTATAGTTGCGCAGCCGCCGCCTTTTTGCCGAACACCGATGCGAGCCAGCTCCGGAGCGCGCCGGAAGCGCCGCAATCCACTATCCGGTTCAGGCCGAAAGCGGCGGTCATGACGGGTTCCTGGCCCCGGTACCGGGGCGGAAGGCGGAGGAGCGGCGTGTCCGTCTGTCCGTCCGCCACCAGGAACGGATTCAAGAGCCCGCGCCCGCAGGCGAATTCGCCCGGCTCCCCGAGTTCGATCCGCTTCCGTCCGAACACCAGCCATGGGCGGTAGGAAAAGGCCAGGCGCCCGTCGGCGCCTTTTTCCAGGCGGCCGAGGGTGCGCATGGGAAGCTTGCGCCGGGCAAGCAGGCCGTCGCCGGAGAAGGCGGTCACGCCGGCGTCGGACACCGGGACTTTGCGGAAAAACAGCAGATCGGTCGAATAGACGAAGCCGAACACCGACAACCGGAACGACCAGCCCGCCATCAGGAACGACACCAGCACCACCGCCAGCGCGATAATCAGCGCCGCCGTCGGCGAAATCTGGTTGGTGCCCGCCAATATGCCGATGATGGACAGGCGGAACGTTTTCAGGGCCGCGTCGACGCCCGGGAAGGGGCAGATGAGAATGAGCACGTCCACCATGTTGAAGGTGAGCCACACCGCCAGGTAGACGACCACCCCGACCGCCGCGCCGACAATCCAGCCGGCCACCGACCACACGCCGCCCGAGGCTGCGACGCTTTCCGCCGCGTAGGCGGCCGGGAACATGCCATCGGCCAGCCAGGCGAATTGGTTCCCGATGGGCGCCGCCACCGAATCGGCGAACATCTTGATGACCATCGGCATGACTACGATGGCGCCCGCCTTGTTGACCACGTCCCCCAGCGCGTTCAGCGGTATTTTGAGAAAAGGAATGGCTTCGCAGATCGTGCTGTTGAACAGCATGAGCAGCATGATGATCACCAGGGGGATCCAGACTTCGGGCTGGTAGTACACGGGCAGGAGATGGCGGAACGCTTCGTCCGTGCGGAAATAATTGTACACGCCCAGCACGGTGACGCCGAACAGCGGGTTGATGGCTTCGCCGGTAAGGGCGACGAACGCCTGGTTCATCCGCTCTCCGCTGCTCGAGTGCTGGTCGAGATCCCCGCTCAGCCGCACCGACGACAACTCGTCGACAATGTTCTCGAAAGCGCGGAGCTGGCGCTCGGCCTGCGGATCAAGATTCGGCTGGCCGGCGAGGGCCGGGCAGGAGAATAACGCAAGGCACAGGGGCAGGGCGCACAGCCAGGGCAATTGGCGCATGACAGTTGGTCCTTTCGTGAAAACCGGTTGCGACGTAAACATTCCCGGCCGGAAAACAACCAGGTCATGGTAAAACCGAAAATACGGAAGCCGTAATCTTATATATCATGATACTCCATCCCCCCCCTTTGCCGGAAGGGGGGGGCGCGAAATTTTTTTTGGCTGAAGTCGGCGGACAAATGCATATACTACCGGATCTATATGAAGCAAACGTATCAATGGGAGTATAACAGGAGTCCAGCATGCTCTTTACCGACCGCGCTCCCCAGAAGATTCGGCAGCGCGTCCTAGTCCTGGGGGCCGGCGAAGTCGGGTTCAACCTCGCACTCCGCCTGTCCAAGGAAAACCGCCAGGTGGTGGTCATCGACAACAACCCGAAAAAGCTGCAGCACATCCAGAGCGCCCTCGACGTGCAGGCGCTCCAGGGGTCGGCATGCAGCCCGTCCGTCCTCGAGGAGGCGGGCGTGCGGGAGGCCGGCATTGTCGTGGCGGTGACCGGCAACGACGAGGTCAATCTGCTCGCCTGTCTCATGGCGAACCTGCAGAATCCGGCCTCCATCAAGCTCGCCCGGGTCCAGAACGAGGAATACGCCCGGATGAGCGAAGTGCTCGGCCCCGATTACATGAACATCAAGGCGATTATCAACCCGGACGTCGAGGTCGTCACCACTCTCCAGAGAATGCTTCTGCTGCCCTCGGCCGTCGATTACGGCGAGTTCGGCAACGGCAGGGTCAAAATCGTCGCCATCGAAATAAACTCCGGGCCGCTGGTCGGAAAGCCGCTGACCGAATTCCCCGCCATCGCCAAGGACCGGGGCGTCCGCGTCAGCGGCATATTGCGGGGCGAACGGCTTGTCCTGCCCACCGGCGGCGCCGTCATCGGGCAGGGGGACGTGGTCTATTTCGCCTGCCTCGAGGAAAGCATCGCCACCGTCCTTACCATCACCGAATCGTTTTCGAAACCGGTGCGGAACGTGTGCATCGTCGGCGGCGGCGACATCGGCTTCCGCCTCGCCCGCAAGCTGGACAACCGCTCCTACCGGGTCAAGCTGGTGGAAAAGGACGTCGAACGCTGCGCCGTCCTTGCCGACCAGCTGGCCAACGTCATGGTGCTCTCCGGCGACGGCACCGATCGCGACTTCATGCGCGACGAAAACGTGGGCGACATGGACATGGTCATCGCCCTCACCGGCGACGAGGAGACGAACATACTCACCTGCCTCCTGGCCAAATCCATCGGCACCGCCAACACCATCACCCGCGTCAACAAGAACGGCTACATGCCCATCGTCCGCGCCATCGGCCTCAAGCAGTCCATAAACCCCCGGCTGGCGGCCACCAACTCGATTGTGCATTTTCTCCGGCGCGGACTTCTTCTCTCCACCCTCACCACCCACGACGAGGATGTGGAAATGCTCGAGGCGGTGCTGACCGAGCATTCCCTCCTTTTGGGGAAGCCGCTGAAGGATTTGTCCTTCCCGTCCGGCACCAACCTGCTGGCGGTCATGCGCTGGGACGAGGTGTTCATCCCCCGCGGCGACACCGTGCTCCAGGCCGGGGACAGGGTGATACTGATTTGCGAGCGCGAGCGGCTGGAATGGGTGGACGGCAATTTGATCGGGCACAGATAGGGCAATGCATAATTCATAATGCATAATGCATAATTAACCGCGATTTGCGCAACTTGGATCGGTTTGGTTCATTATGCATTAGGAATTATGCATTATGCATTGCGTTTGGGGCGCAAATGCGGATAAAAGTCATTCTCCATATCATTGGCGGCCTCATACTGGCGACCGGCGCCAGCATGCTCGTGCCCATCGGCTTTTCCCTCTATTACGCGGACACCGGACTGCTGCCGCTCGTCTATTCCCTCATGATCACCGCGTCCCTCGGCGGCGGGCTGATGATTTACTACCGGGGCCAGTTTTCCCGCATCACCGCCCTGAGCCACCAGGAAGGCGTGGCGACGGTGGCGGGCGGCTGGGTGGCGGCGTGCCTGGTCGGGGCGCTGCCGTACGTGTTCGGGGACATTTTCCCCACCTTCACCGACGCGGCGTTCGAATCGTTCTCCGGCTTCTCCACCACCGGTTCCTCCGTCCTGACCAACATCGAGGCGGTGGCGCCGGGGATACTGTTGTGGCGCGGCATGACGCACTGGCTCGGCGGCATGGGCATCATCGTCCTCTCCCTCGCCATCCTGCCCTACCTGGGCGTCGGCGGCATGCAGCTCTACAAGGCCGAGGTGCCGGGGCCGACTCCCGATCGCCTCACCCCGCGCCTCAAGGACACCGCCATGATCCTGTGGCAGGTCTACATCCTGATGACGGTGGTGCAGGTCTGCTTCCTCATGGCGGGGGAAATGAACCTGTACGAGGCGCTCGCCCACACCTTCGCCAGCGTGGCGACCGGCGGCTTTTCGACCCGGAACGCGTCCCTGGGCGCGTTCGGCGTCTATACGCAATGGGTGTGCATCGTTTTCATGTTCCTGGCCGGGGTGAACTTCGTCCTTCATTTCAACCTGCTGCGGGGGGTCGGCAAAGTGTCGTTCCGCGACGAGGAATTCAAGTTCTACACCGTGGTGACGCTGGGGGCGTCCCTCATCGTGTTTATCCAGCTCATTCCCTCGAGCGACAGCGTGCTGGACGCGCTCCGCCTCGCGATGTTCCAGGTGGTGTCCATCATCACCACCACCGGATTCGCCACCGCCGATTTCGAAGTGTGGGCGCCCTTGTCCCAGCTCATCCTTCTCCTCCTGATGGTTCTCGGGGGTTCGGCCGGCTCGACCGCCGGCGGCGTCAAATGCATGCGTGCCCTGGTGCTGGCGAAAATGCTCTACCACGAGATTTTCCTCCTGGTCCATCCCCGCGCCGTGCGGCTGATCAAGTTCAACCGCTCGACCCTGCCGGCCTCGGTCATCAACGGCTGCATCGGCTTTGTCGTGCTGTTCCTCGGCATTTGGGCGGTGTCGTCCATGGTTCTCGCCGCCACCGGCCTCGATTTGCTGACCGCCTGCACCGCGTCCCTGACCTGCCTCGGCAATGTCGGCCCCGGCTTCGGCAGCGTCGGGCCGGCCGAGAATTTCGCCCACTTGTCGATAGTGGCCAAATGGGTATTGAGTCTCGACATGCTTTTGGGCAGGCTTGAATTGTTCACCCTGCTCGTATTGTGCTTCCCCGAGTTCTGGCGCCGGTAGGGCGGATAGCGGACGGATTCCGCAAAGGAGGAATGGCGATGAAGCAAAAACATTGGGAAACGCTTTTGGCCTGCGTCGACGGGCGCGAAATGGACGAAATCCCGGTCGCCCTCATCGTCGACAGCCCGTGGATTCCCGGCTATGTCGGCATAAGCACCATCGACTATTATACCGACCCGACCAAGTGGTGGGACGCGCACCAGAAGATCCGGGCCGATTTCCCCGACGTCCTCTACATCCCCGACTACTGGATCGAATTCGGCATGTCGTGCGAGCCGTCCGGCTTCGGCTGCAAGGTGAATTTTTACGAGAACCAGCCCGTCACCGTCGAGCACCTTATTTCCGATTGCGACGAAATCGAGCGCCTGGACACTATCAAGCAGCCGAACCCCAGGCGCGACGGCCTCATGCCCCTCGTCCTCAACTACTACAGGCACGCGGCAAAAAAGGCCCGCGACATCGGCGATCCCATCCGCATGGTTCCGGCCCGCGGCCCCTTGAACGTCGCCACCCACATGATCGGCGTGACCGAGTTCCTCCTCGCTTTGAAAATCCACCCGGAAAGCACCCACAAGCTGCTCGAGAAAACAACCACCCTCGTCATGAACTGGCTGGAAGCCCAGTCCGAGGCGGTGGGCGGGGCGGAAGGCATCATCATGCTGGACGATATCGTCGGCTTCCTGTCGCCCGAGGATTACGAGGAATTCGCCCATCCCTACCTGAAGAAAGTGTACGACGCGTTTTCGACCCTGCCGGTGCGCATGCTCCACAACGATACGGACAACCCGGTCAGCTATTCCCGCCTGGCCGAATTGGGCGTGAACATTTTCAATTTCACCCACGAGAAAAAGCTGTCCGAGGTGCGGAAACTGTGCGGCGACTCGGTCTGCCTGATGGGCAACATCCCGCCGCTCCGCGTGCTCGGCACCGGCACGGTCGACCAGGTGGCGGCGGACACCAAGGCGCGCCTGGACGACTACGCGTCGAAGCGGGGCATTATCGTTTCCGCCGGCGGCGGCGCTTCGCCCGGCATGCCGGGGGCGAATTTGAATGCGATGCTCGCGGCGACGAGGGAGTGGTGCAGGGGGAGGAAGGGGTAGGATTTTTAATTCACAATTCACAATTCACAATTCACAATTCACAATTCACAATTCACAATTCACAATTCACAATTAAACCGCGTTCCGATTCATATGTTA
>JAVBRW010000398.1:0-4536 GCA_031547475.1 Planctomycetota bacterium | reverse complement strand
TCATTTTACCTTCATATCAACAACAGATAAACATGCATCGCAAGTCTGTTGTTGATGGAAAGGTAAAATGAATTCTTCGTCTTAATTGTGCATTGTGAATTGTGCATTGTGAATTGTGAATTGTGAATTGTGAATTGTCGTTTCACCCCGTCGCCTTGCTGATCGCCCGGTCCTTGTTCGACAGAATATTGGTGACGCGGACGCAGAAGTAATCGTTCAGGACCAGCACCTCGCCCTCGGCGACCAGGCGGTTGTTGATGTAGATGTCGACCGGGGCGCCGGCATCCTTGTCGAGCTGGACGATGGAGCCTTCCCGCAGGCGCAGGATGTCCTCCACCGACAGCATGGTGCGGCCGAGTTCTATCTTCACCTCCAGCTCCACGTCGTAAAGCATGTTGATGCTGGCCGGATCGGCCGGCGGCTGGCTCTCGGCCAGCGCGGCCAGCGCCACCGGCTGGGCCGGGCCCAGCCGCGCCTCGGTCTCCGCCCCGAGGCCTCCGCCCGACAGCAGGGCGTCGATGTCTTCCTGGCTCATTTCGTCGGCCATAACCATTCCTCTGCAATCTTGAATTCCTACATCAACGTCCACGACGGCAGCAGCACATTCGTCACCCGGCGGCGGGAAATGCCGGCGGGAATCTTCATGCTTTCGAAATCGTACTTTTCCAGCTCGTTGTTGACGAACCGCATCACCTCCGACTTGACCAGCTCGGGGCCCCGATCGCCCATCAGGTTGGTGAACGACTGCCCGGTCAGGAAGGTGTTCATGTGATCGCGGATCTTCGATTCGAGCTGCACCACCACGGTCCGGAACACTTCTATCTGCGCCGGGGTCGGGCGGTTGGCGCCGGCCCGCTTCTCCTCCGGCAGGTAATGCAGTTCCAGCACCATGTTGAAATTGAGCGGCCGCAAATCGCCGCCGGGCCCGGGGACGGTGGCGGAGAAGTTGTTGAACTCGACCCGGCTCTGGAGAATGGCCGGATCCTCGAGGAACGCCTTGGCCTGCTCGGCCGGATCGGGGGCGGCGCCGGGCTCGCGGATAATCATCATGGCAATCCAGAAGGCGGCCTGCAAAAGCGTGATGGCGATCACGATAATCCAGCCCTTGATGCCGCCCAGGAGGCCGCCGGCGGCCTTGGGCGCCTGCGCTTCTTTCGCTTCGGGATTCGCGTCAGCCATTGGCCGGCCCTTCTTTCTTTTTCATCGCGACATCACTTGACGGACAAACGTGGGGAGCAGAACCTCGGTGACTCTGCGCTTGCCTATGCCGGGGCGCAGTTTTTTTCCGAAGTCCAGCCGATCCAGGCTGTCGTTGATATACTCTTTCACTTCTTCCTTGATCATTTTCGGAACATCGACCGATCCGTATTCCCGGGCCGGCACCTTCTGGAGCAGCAGGTTGACCTGGCTGCGGATGCGCGGCTCCATGTCGCGGATGGCGGCCATGAACATCTCGAGCTCTTCCGCGTTCGGCCGGGGCGCGCCCTCGACCCGCTCCTCCGGCAACTGCCCGAGCACCAGGACAATGTCCAGGCCGATGGTCATGCGCTTGCCGCCGCCGGCCGGAAGGACCTGGTAGATTTGCTTGATCGCCACCTCGTGGCCGAGCATCTCCACCGCCAGGGCCTGGATGCGCTGCATTTCCGTTTCCCGCACCGGGCGCGCGTCGGATCGGAGCATAATCATGATGGTGGCGAACAGGCCCTGGATCACGGTGACGGCGAACAGCATGACCCAGCCGCGCTTGCCGCTGAGCCAATCGCGGAACCCCTTCGCCCCGGAAGGCGGCGCCCCTTCGCCCGTTCCGCCGTCGTCCGGGCTTCCCGGCTGTTCCGCCGATTCGTCCTCGTCGTCGTAATCTAGGTCGTTGTCGGCAGTCACGTGCGCTCCGCGTAAATTACTGACTCCTATAATGACTCTGAACCTTTATTGTACTCTGTTGTCAATCGGAAAGTAAAAGAGTATTCGTCTTAATCCTGCAACGCGGCATTTGCGGGAACCGCATCCGCAAATGCCGCATGAATTTAGGGTTGCCGAACATCCGAAAGGCGCCGGCGGAAAACGACGCGACTTCCCTCTCACTATGCAACCTTTTGATCACGCGACTGTTGTGGGTGCGGTTCCCACAACAGTCGCGTTGCAGGATTAATTGCCCACCAGCGCTTCGGTCATGACGATTTCCACCCGCCGGTTGAGGGCCGGGTTTCCGGGGTCGCGGGGCTCATTGTCGGCGGCGCTGATCAGGCGGAAACGTTTTTCCTCTATGCCGCATTCGTCTACCAGATAGCGCATGACCGAATAGGCGCGCGCGTAGCCGAGCGCCCACAAGTCCTGCGTCTCGTCCGTCGCCTGGGCGGTGTTGCCCTTGACTTCTATCCGGTTGCGGAATCCTTTCAAATCGGGCGCCACATCGTTTTGCAGCAGCCGCTTGCCTTTGGCCGACAATTCGGCCGAGCCGGGGCGGAACAGGTCCTCGCCGCCGATGATGATTTTCTGCCTGTCGTTTTCCACCATGGTCTGCACTTCCGACCGCTTGCCCGGCGGGCCGCGCCGGAGCACGTTGGCTTCCTCCTGGCTGGTCCGCTGCGGCGTCGTGTTGGGCCGGAGCGGGCTTTGCGAATAGGGGAGCACGCCCATCTGGCGCATGAACGCCTGCATGGTGGCCTGGATCTTCGGCTTTTTCGGCTCCGACATGGTGAACAGGAGCACGAAAAAGGTCAGCATCAGCGTCATCATGTCGGAAAAGGAGGTCAGCGCGGAAAATTCCGCGATGGACGGACCGCCGCCGCCGCCGCTTTTCTTTTTTCTCGCCATGACAAACCCTCGAACCGACAATTAAGAATGAACAATGAACAATGAATAATTAAGACGAATTATCATTGTACTCGCCCATTCACAATAGACTGCGATAACCCCAAACCTTTATTCTCCATCTGTTGTCAATCGGAGAGTAAAATGGTATTCGTCTTAATTGTTCATTATTCATTATACATTGCGGTTACTCCTCCGCGCCCTTCCCGAACTTCCGCGCCGACGGCGGCAGGAAGATTTTCAGCTTCTGCTCGACAATGCGCGGGTTGTCGCCGGCCTGGATGGACATGACGCCTTTCAGCATGATGGTTTTCATGGCCATTTCCTCGCCGTTCCGCACGCCCAGCTTGTCGCACACCGGGCCGATCAACAGCGAGGCGATGAGCGATCCGTAAAACGTCGTGATCAGCGCCACCGCCATGCCGGAGGTCAGCGCGTTCGGGTCTTCGACGCCGCCCTTCAGCATCTGGATAAGCCCGATGACCGTGCCGAGGGCGCCCCAGGTCGGGCCGCCGCCGCGGAACAGGTCCCAGGCCGATTTGGCGTCGGCGTGCCTGCCCTCGATGTTGTCCATCTCCGTTTCCATGATGTCCTGGATCAGCTCGGGATCGGTGCCGTCCACCGCCAGTTGGAGCCCCTGGCGGAGAAACGGATCGGGAATCTGATCCAGCACGTTTTCGAGGGCGAGAATGCCGTCGCGGCGCGCCACTTCGGAAAACTCCACCAGTTTCTTGATCAGCTCGACCGGGTTGTCCTTGCTCGGCTTGAAGATGAGCGGGCCGCTTTTCGGCATGGTTTTCAGCGTGTCGAGGGCCAGCGAAATCATCAAGTTCGCGACACAGCCGCCGAAGACGATGCCGATGGACGGCACGTCGATGAACGGTCCCACATTCCATTGCATGCCCAGGCCGAGCACGCAGATGGTGCCGATGACAAACCCGCCTATCGTGCCAAAATCCATGGCATCTCCACAATCGTCTCAAGATCCGGCAATCGGAGCGCGATTCATGCCGGTTCGGGCAAAAAACGGGTATTGCGGCAATATTCGAGCGCGCGTTTCACCACATCGTCGGCCGATTCCTTGACCAGCACTTTTTCGCCGTCGCGAAGCGTGATGATGGTGTCGGGCACTTCCTCGACAAACTTGATCAGTTCGGCGTTGAGGACGAACGGATGGCCGTTGCGCCGGGTCAGCTTGATCATCGAACCTTTCCCCGAGCATTTTAAGAAATTCTGCGAATATTGGATTTGGGCGCGAGCTCGACCGGTAGCGGTAGTTCGCCGGCGGTTTGGCGAAATACCGCGCAAGGGAGATGGCGCGACTCAATCCTCATATTCACGAAAATTCTGAAAATGCTATATCCCACGAAAATGCATGGCGCCGGACGGGCGATGCCGACACCGCGCCCAGGGTCCGCCAAACAGGTCATGCTTGTTTATCGGCCGTTGGTCGATAAAACTTTGGCTTTTTACCCGATGGAGGGGGGGAATTCGGGGACATGTTGCGCAATTGGCGGTTCAAGTGCGTTACGTGTCCCCGAACTCCTAAATGTTGCTGCCGGTTTCGGGTGTAGCGATTGTCTACGCCGAATTATCCCGGCACAAGATCCCGTTTTTCGCCCGGGTCGGCGTTTTGGACGCCGGATGACGTTCGAGGTGTGCGCGGCGGACCGGGGCCCCGGAACACACGCGCGGAGCCATGTACGGCCGCCACCACGCGAACGA
>JAVBRW010000425.1:0-4770 GCA_031547475.1 Planctomycetota bacterium | reverse complement strand
TTCTGGTCCGCATTTTCGCTTGGTTCCCGATGACAAATGGTGGTGGTCGCGCATCCCCGATAAAACGCAACGGCTCGCTTCAACCCGCCGTCCAGAAGGCATTTTCCAATGCCCGGATTATACAAATCGGGATTGCGATATCAAGGCCCGGCCAACGAAACGGCGGTTTTTTATGCAGTTTTCCGCAGAGAATTGAAAAAGCAGCGCCGGGCGGTTGACTATATCCCGGCAGACCAATAAGATAAGGGGCGAAAGCGCCGCCGGAAGCGCGCGCCTTCCAAGGAAAGCGATATGGCAAAGAAAAGCGCCCAGGACAAAAAGGATTCCGCCGCCTCCTCGATCGGCAAGAACCGCCAGGCGTTCCATAATTACGAGGTCCTGCAAAAACTCGAGTGCGGCCTTGCCCTGACCGGAACCGAGGTGAAAAGCCTCCGCGAAGGCCATGTCGCGTTCGCCGATTCGTTCGCGTCCGTGCAGGGCGACGAACTGTTCCTCTACAACCTGAACATCTCCGAATACAAGATGGGCAACCGGTTCAACCACCTCGCCACCCGGAAGCGGAAACTCCTCGCCCACAAGCGGGAGATCCGGAAGCTCAAGGCGGCCATCGAGCAGCGCGGCTTCACGCTGGTGCCGCTGGGCATGCATTGGAGCCGGGGCATGGCCAAGGTCGAGCTCGGCGTGGTGAGGGGAAAACAGCTCCACGACAAGCGGGACAGCATCAAAAAGCGCGAGCAGCAGCGCGATCACCAGCGCGTCATGCGCAATTACGGGAAAGGATAAATCATGTCCAGATCATCCCTATCGGTTTTGTTTGCGGTGTTCGCCGCCATTCTGTCCACTCTCGCGCCGGCGTGCGCGGGCGAGGAAGGAAGCGTGGACTGGGACAAAATCAAGGATGGCGCCAAGGAATCGGGCAACGCCATCATGCATGGCCTGAGGAAAGCCAAGAGCGCGGTGGTCCGGGGCGCGGAGAAGACCGGGGACGCGCTTGGCGACGGCTACGAGGCCACCAAGGATTTCGTCACCGACAAGGACGGCAAAACCAGCGACTCCATTGCCCACGGCTACGAGGTGAGCAAGGATTACGTGGCCGACAAGTACGAGGGCGCGAAAGAGTATGTCCGCGGCGATGGCAAACAGCAGCAGCCCCCGCCGGCGACGCCGCCCACGCCGGCTGCGCCACCTACACCGACGGCGCCACCCGCGCCGGCGACGCCGCCCACGCCTGTGCCGGTGCAGTGAAACAGGCTGCGAGTCTGCCGGAACCTATCAGTTCGTCAAGGCGGATTCGAATTAACGATTGGCGATGGACAATGATGATCTCCGAGTCGTCGCTGTTCATTGCCAATTGTCGATTCGAATCCGCCTTCCTCATCAAATCCTAACTTGCCCCCCAATCGAAAAATCGCTATCCCTGCCTCCCGAGGCAAAGAAACATCAAGACGGAAATTGCCTAACTCCACGACAGGCGGTATAATAACGGTAAATGCCGCCCGAGGGATTCCGCAAACGGATAGTGAAAAAACATCGATCCCGGGCATTTGGAATCAGACTGGACCGAATGGTCATCATCATCTACCTGTTTTACATTTTCCTGCCCATAGCGCTGCTGATCGTCGGCTCGTTCGGCGACAACTGGACCAACACCATGCTCCCGACCGGCATCAGCCTCCGGTGGTACGAGCAGCTGTGGGAAGACCCCAGCTTCCGCCGCGCCTTCATAACCAGCCTCGAAGTCGCCGTCATCACCTGCGCCGTCGACACCGCCATCGCCCTGCCGATGGCCTATGCCCTGACCCGGAACCTCGGCCGCTTCGCCACCCTGTTCTCCCGGCTCGCCACCAGCCTCCCGATCGCGGCGCCGCCGGTGGTGCTGGCGTTCGGCTATATCATCGTCTTTTCCTCCGATACCCTGCCCTACCTCGGCGCCACCTGGATTATCGTCGCGGCCCACGTGGTGGCGACGCTGCCGTACATGTTCCAGACGCTGGTCGCCGACATCCGCCACCTGCGGCTCGAAACCATCGAGCTGGCGGCGGAATCGCTGGGCGCGACGTTCGGCGGCCGCTTTTTCGACATCGTGCTCCCAAGCCTGCGGCACAGCATCCTGTCCGGGCTGGTCGTGGTGTCGGCCATTTCGATAGGCGAATTCCAGGTCACCAACCTCATTGCCGGCTTTCTCAACCGCACCTATCCCGTCGTGCTGCTGCAGGCCTTCTACGGCGCCACCGGCTTCGCCTGCGCCAGCACCGTGCTCCTCCTGTTCCTTGCCGCCATGGCCTCGGTGTTCGGCGCGCTGACCGCGCGCGCCGCCTCGAGGACAAAAGGGGATGTCTGAACCATGAGCATTGCCATAGAGTCCTGCACCTTCACCTATCCCGGCACCGAAATCGGCGTCCACAACGTGACAATCGAGGCGGAAGAGGGCCAATTGATCGCCGTCATCGGCGCTTCCGGCTCGGGCAAGACGACACTTTTGAAACTGGTGGCCGGGTTCGAGCGGCCGACGGCGGGAAGAGTGCTTATCGGCGGCGAGGACATGACGCGCGTGCCCGCCCGCAAGCGGAACATCGGCGTCGTCTTCCAGTCCTACGCCCTTTTCCCCCTCATGACCTGCGCCGACAATGTCGCCTACCCCCTGAAAATCCGGGGCGTGCCGAAAGCCGATCGCCTCCGCCGCGCCCACGCCATGCTGGACAAGGTCGGGCTGGGCGATCTCGGCGATCGCTATCCGGCGCGCCTGTCCGGCGGCCAGCAGCAACGCGTCGCCCTGGCCCGGGCGCTGGTGTTCAACCCGAAGGTGCTGCTCCTGGACGAGCCGCTGTCCGCCCTCGACGCCGGACTCCGGGTGGAGCTGCGGAAACAAATCCGCTCGCTCCAGCGCGAACACGGCATCACCACCCTGCACGTCACCCACGATCAGGAAGAGGCTCTGTCCATGGCCGACAAGGTGGCGCTCATGGACAAGGGCAGGCTGGTCCAGGTCGGGACGCCGTTCGACATCTACGACAACCCGATCAGCCGCAAGGTCGCCGCCTTTGTCGGGCAGGCGAACCTGTGGGACGGCGAAGTCTCGGGGGACGGGCGGATCCGGCTGGAATGGGGCGAACTGGCGTGCGAAACGGCGGACCGTCGCCCGGGCGAAAAAATCGTCGCCATGGTGCGGCCGGAAAACGTGGTCATGAACCCGCCCTCGGGCATCGTCAACCGGATTGCCGGGCGGGTGGCGCTGGACACCTTCCTCGGCGCCCTTCGCCGCTACGAGTTCGCGCCCGAAGGCGCGGGCGCGGCGCGTGTCATCCAAGGCGAGACGTCCAGCCGGGAGGAAATCGCCTCGGTCAGCATTCCGCCCGGGCGCATCTGCCTGCTGCCGGCGGACGCGAAGTGACTTTTTCGAAATGCATCGGTTGCACACGGCATTTGCCATGGTTTCATATCCACTTCGAGGAATAGGAGGAATGCAACATGAAACGATTCGTCGCCGCACTGGTTGTTTCGCTGGTCATCGCCGCCGTCGCGGCCGCCGGCCAGCTTCCCTCGCCCGAACTGTATCCGGGTGAACAGGCCCTGTACGAGAAGGCGCTCGAGGAAGGCATGGTCGTGTCGTTCGACACCGGGCCGACCTGGGCCAACTGGGGCAATCTGTTCAAGGCGTTCGAAAAACGCTATGAGGGCGTGAGCATCGTCTACAACGATCTCGGCTCCGGCGCCACCGTCATCGCCCTGGACAAGGCGCGCCGCCGCCCGCAGGCCGACACCGCCTACTATTTCGCCCAGTCCGCCATCGACGCCAAGGCGAAAGGGGTGGTGGAATCGTGGCCGCCGGTCAATTTCGAAAAGCTGCCGCCCGCCTTCCAGGACCCGGACAAGCAGTGGTTCATCTGCCACCAGCTGGTCGTCGCCTTCCTGGTCAACAAGAAGCTGGTCAAGAACGTGCCCGAATCCTGGGCCGATCTGCTCAAGCCCGAGTACAAGAACTCCATCACCTACCTCGACCCCCGCTCCACCGGCCAGGGCCAGGTGCTGACCTTCGGCGCCGCCTACGGCAACGGCGGCTCGGTCGACAATCCGATGCCGGGCGTCGAATACCTGGCCAAGCTGCACCAAGCCGGCAACATTCTTCGCGTCGAAGGCACCACCCCCTATGCCAAATTCATCAAGGGCGAGATTCCGGTGTGGATCGCCTACGAAGGCGACGGCCTCAAGGCTAAAATCACCGACGGCATGGGCGACGACTGCGCCGTCGTCATCCCCAAGGAAGCCTCGGTCAGCGCGCCCTACGCCATGAGCCTGGTCAAGAACGGGCCCAACCCGAACGCGGGCAAGCTGTGGCTCAATTTCGTCATGTCGGCCGGACAGCAACTGTTTGTCGCCGGGTTCGTCCGCCCGTCCGTCCCGGACGTCAAGATTCCCGCCGAGATGAAGCAGTACATGCCCGACGCTCCGCAGGTCAAGCCGCTCGACATCGTCAAGTCGGCGAAGGTCAAGACGGTGATTGACGAGGGGTGGACGAAGCTGGTATTGGGCGGGAAGTAGTAGACAAGGAGAAGTGTGGTGAGTGTTCGAATTCGGTAATATAACATTTTCGTAGCTATCGTCGAGCCCACTGGACCCCGGCTCAACCTCCCGCTTTTCGCCCGGGTCAGCGAGCGCACGCCGGGGTGACGTTTTAGGGGGTGTGGAGCGGTTTTTGTGGGGGGGGGGGTCGGGAGGGGCCCACAAAACACAGCGCCACCCCAACGCGAGGCGCCGCGCTCACTAGCCGGG
>JAVBRW010000228.1:0-9146 GCA_031547475.1 Planctomycetota bacterium | reverse complement strand
CGTATGAGACCACGGAGCGCATCCTGTTGTCCGCCGACGCCTTCGGCACCTTCGGCGGGTTCACCGGCAACCTGTTCAGCGACGAAGTGGATTATCAAAACCTGTATCTGGACGAATCGCGCCGTTATTACACCAACATCGTGGGCAAATACGGCCCGCAGGTCCTGGCCGCCCTCAACAAGCTCAGCGGCCAGGATATCGCGCTTATCTGCCCCCTCCACGGCCCTGTTCTGCGCGGCGGCACCATTTCCATGCTGCTGGAGAAATACACGCGCTGGGCATCGTACCGTCCGGAAAAGGCGGGAGTGCTCCTGGCGTACGCGTCGATGTATGGCAACACGGAGGCGGCCGTCAACCGGCTGGCGAAGATGCTTTCCGAAAACGGCGTGCGCGACATGCGGATGTACGATGTTTCGAAAACCCACTGTTCCTACATCATCGCCCGCGCGTTCCAATACAGCCATTTGGTGCTGGCTTCGCCGACATACAACATGCATCTCTACCAGGCGATGGACACCCTGGTTCGCGACATGGCGGACCTCAACCTGCAGAATCGGGGAGTTGTCATCATCGGCAATGGTTCCTGGGGTCCCATGGCCCATACCATTCTGCAAAAGAGAATGGACGAAATGAAAAACATGCGCGTGATTGCACAGCCTCTGGTCATCCGCTCGGCAATCAAGCCGGAACAGGAAGGGGAACTGCAAAGCATCGCCGATACGTTGGCGGCCTCGGTACGCGAACAGGCCGTATAGCGCTAACGCCAATAGCTTCCACCATAGCACCTCCCGGCTGGCTGAGCCTCACCTGCAAAAACACAAATCTCGCCATTACAATGAGAAAGCCCTTCGACGCCATCGCCGAAGGGCTTACTTTGAAAATATGGTGCGGAAGAGAGGACTTGAAACAGAACCCATCCATTTTAAAGGGCTTACAAGAATATGGACATGGTGGTGCCGGCGTCGGACGCAACACGGCACAACCCGGACAAAGTGAAGGGGTTACAAACATCAACCATGTGGAAATTCGGCCTGTTTCGATGGATTTGAAGACGAACCCGACGTTCAATCCGTCCAGAATTTCAACAGAACCGCACCGGGATGCCGACAGAAAATTGTCGGGTAATCCGGCATTTGTACCCGGAGTGCCGCCACCGGAGTTGGCGATGGTGGTTGCGGCGTGGCCGCGTCTTCCTGAGGCGATGAAAGCGGGGATCGTCGCGATGGTGAAGGCAGCCTCGACCGCTGTTGACCGATTGCTTTGATTCACCGCTTGGTGTATACTTTATGGCCCAAAGAGTGCATGGCAATGCTGCGAAAGGGATTTTCCATGACCACCGCCATCAAGAGCAAGACAAACCCGGCAACCAAGCCCGGCAAAGGAAAAAAGCGCACCGGCACCCCTCGCGCGGTCCAATCCGACCGCAAGGCGCTGGTGAAGTCCCTGCGCGGCTCGCTCTCCTGGGTCGATTACAGCGTTGACCGCTATCTCGAAGAGAAGTATGCCGAAACGGAACGGGAGAACCGTTCGTGAAGTATATTCTCGATACCAGCGCGATCATGGCCTTTTTCCTCGATGAAAAAGGCGGCGACGCGGTTGAGCGGATTTTACTGAATCCTCCCGGATCATGTTGCGTCCATTCCGTCAACTGGATTGAACTTTATTACAAAATGCACAGCCGAGGCGGCGAAAAAGCGGCCAAGACCGCCATAGAAAATCTGCGCCTTTTGGGCGTGTCGGTCACCGACATTTCCGGGGAGGATTTCCTCCTGCGGGTGGCGGAGATCAAGATATATCACTCCTTCCTTTCCCTGGGCGACTGTTACGCGATAGCATTATCCGGCTGGCTGAAAGGCGCGGTTGTGACTTCCGACACGCGTTTCGCCGAAGCATCCGGGTATGCGCATGTCAAGCTGATACGATAAGCGGCTACCCTCCACCTCATTTCAAGAGGATCCGACCCGTTCCAGGTGAATGGACAACTTCGTCCCAGTCGCCGTGGCGAGTTTCTTCAAGGTGGCCATGGACGGCAGGTGATGGCCGCTTTCCAGGCGAGCGACCGCGCTTTGGGTCGTTTCCATTTTCCGCGCCAATTCCTGTTGCGAAAGGCCGGCGGCGACGCGGGCCTTGATGATTTCCCGCGCCAGGATAAATTCCTCCGCCGAATCCTCGTAGGCTTTGGCGAACTCCGGGTCTTGCATCAGTTTGGGCAGTTTGTCCAATAGGCGTTCCATGATTTCACTCCCCGCGCTTCATTTCGACGTGCGCAATTCGGTCAATCGCTTCTTCGCCAATGCCAATTCGGTCGAAGGCGTTTTGGCGCTTTTCTTGATAAAATACCGCAGCACCACAATTCGCTTGTCATGCCATGCACAATAAAATCCGCGCCCATAACCACTCTTGGCTTTTACGCGCATCTCCCACAATTTTCCCTCGATGTGTTTGACATAGGGTTCTCCGACCATAGGCAACCCCACCTCCTCAATGAGCGCCGCGAGGTGCAGGAACTTCGCCTTAATATCCGCCGGCAGTTCATCGAACTCAATAGACACCGCCTTGTTCAGATGAACCACCGACCACTTGTCAGCCATCGATTCCCCCGTTCTCCATCCACTTCCATTATAGCATAATTGCGATAATACTCAAGCGGCGAATTACCTTCGCATGCAGAAGCTGCTTAAATACTATCGCCCAACTCGCCCCAAACATACACCTCCACTCCCGCAGTGCGATAATTTTCATAACCCCCGCAAATATTTAACAAAATCCACTATTTTTATCATTACGGCCGGACCAAAACCGCGTCGCCGGCGCTCTCCCATTGAGAGGCATTTTTCCCGCTCACCGCGAAAGAGCAATATTCCCGCCGCCGCCTGAAGGAGTCTTCATGATGAAGCTTCGCGAGACGGACCCCATCGAATCGGGGCATATTGGGAAAAAGCTTTGCCGCGAAAGAACCGGACAAGGCAATTCGCCAAGATCGGAGCCGCCCAATGGGACGATTCCGGAAATCGTCCGGCTTGGCGGCGACGACGGACCGGTTTGGGAGCGGTGGTCCCGGTGGCTTGCGCTGTTCGAGGATGAATTGCTGCAACTGCACGGTTCGATTCGGCCGCGTCTCAGGGACGGCGCCGAGCGGTGGAGTCTTGTCTTCTGTGGTTTTCTCCAAACGGTTTGTGAAGCGGAACGCGCCGGCGGTGCGGTAACACGGGAGGAAATCCGCGCCGGCATGCGAATGGCGGTGTACCGGGAACTCAGGGTGGCCGGGGAAATCGCCCGTCGGGAAAGGAGGTATGACGGTCGTTGGAAAATTTGGGATCGGCTCAAGCCGCCAGAGCAGGAAAGGAATGACGTCGATTATTTCCAAATGGTATGCGAACGGTTACGAGTGGCGTTGGAGCACCTGGGGCCGCTGGAACGGGAAATCCTGGACGCGACCTATGTGCGCGGGCTTTCCGAGCGCGCGGCGGCGGCGCAACTGGGCCTCAGCCGTTCCGCTCTCAAACGGCGGTTGGAACGGGCGAAGACGGCCATCGCGAGTGAATTGGGTTTGCCGCTTCAGAGAAAGAAACTGGGGAAAGTGTGATGCAAGCGATCAAGCGACGTAACAACCATCCCTATCTCGACGAAAAAAGTGAAGTACAGGGAAATGCTACAGTGGAATGGTTCTTTGCCAAGGAGACGAAGAATGAAAAACCTGAATCCGAATATGCAAAATCCGCTGGATAGGCGTACCATCAAACAGCAGCTTGAGGAGGCCGAAGCTTTCTTCGCCGCACCCTATCTGCCTTTGGTTCCCACAGACGACCCCAATCCGTACGCCGACAAGGACGGGCTGATCGAGTTCATTGTGGCCAGCGAACTGGTCGACAACAAGATAGTCATGGAAAAACTTAAGGCCCAGAAAGCCCACCTTGTCGCGCTCACTTCCATCGTCACCGATTATATCAACAGATATGCCGCGCATTATGGGCAGGAGTACAAAACGGACGTCAAGCTTTGGGAACTGGCCATGTCCAAACTCCCGCTTATGGGGCCAAGCTCTATCGAACGACAGACCTATTCGCGGCAGAGTCTCGGAATAAAAATTTCGAAGGACTTTGTCGAATTCATCATGGGCGTCGTCCTGTCGCAAGGTTCGACCGCCCTGACCGGATTCCAGAAATTCCTGGAAAAGCAGGGCGAGGCGCTGGAGATTGGCGTTGAACACAACAAGGACGGCTACCATGTCATCACGATTGGCGTGACGGTGGAGGTGTTTTCCCTTGGCCAGGAAATCATCTATACTCCGAAAATCAAACAATACAAAATCATTTTCGACCGTGTTAACTCCAGCTTCAACAGTTGTTGCGTTAAGGTTGAGGTGATAAATATTCATTTCGACTACCAATACGCCGTCAACGTTTTCGATTATGAGGCGCTCGAGGATCCCGAGGTCAAAAAAGTGTTTGACGAGTTTGTCAAGAAATCAAGGAAAGCGCAAATCAATAACTCCTCGACCTTCTTCAATGACGACTTCCCCGTGTAAGCGGTCGGATTTCGAAGAGTTTTGAGGTCATACCGCCTTTTTTGTCGCACGGCGCCCCTTCGCGTATGGCATGATCAGTAGCATACTGCGAGCGACGGGGCGCCGTGACGCAGGAGGAAAAACCATGGAAATGTGTAAAACACTTCAGGTGACGCTTCCCTTGATATCGGGTTATGAAAACGCGCTCCTGAATATTCTTCCCGCCGAAGTCGACGTATCCCTTTGCTTGAGGGAAGGCGAATATCGGATAACCACGGAACCGATGGAAGTCGGTGGGTTGAAACAATTCGACAAGTCGCCCATAGTGGTGCAATTGACGATATGGTACGAATATAAAGCGTCTGATAGCATCCTGATATTATGTGGCGACGATCTTGTTTCACCAGACTCCATGCGCATGACTATCAGCGCAGGCAACGAGATACAAAACACAAGGCAATTCACCCATCAGAATCCCGCGAACCAGCAGGAAGTTGGCGATGGCATCCTCGATTCTCCGCTGACGTTCGGCCTTCAAGAACAGATCGCAGAAGGTTTACGACAGGCCAATGCCATGATTATCGAAAAAGCACAAGAGATGGGCCTTGTTGTGCTTTTGCGCACGGCGCTTCCAGAGCTGTCGGAGGATGCCTATCAAAGAATGTCTCCAGTTTACCATAACGGTGCGTTTGTGGAGTTTTTCGATCCCGACAAGACATACGGCCCCGAGTATACCATAAAAGGGCTCCGGTCGATATTTGGCGGTATTAAAACTTTTAATCAGAACCAGGACTTCGCCAATGTCATTGGAAGCACTCACGATCCGCACGGGGATAAGGAGTATAATACGTGGATCGGTCTATGGGAAGGTAAAACCGGACGTTCCGCCACAATTTGTTCGTCTTCCGGTTTCCCGGAGTCCATTTCCTGCAATACGAAAAAATGCGACATCATTGGCGGGCATGTCATTTTTGGACAAAAGGCACAATCGGTGGCAAAAGGCGGAGTCGTGTACATTATCCCCATTTGCAAGAGGCACAATGCCTACAATAAGTGCTATATGCACCCAGTTAGCAATCAAGAAGCTTGTTGGATGAAGAATTATTTTGAATCATGAGACCGCGATCAACAAGAACTGCTGAACAAGTCGCAGAAAATATACTACAGTTGAAAGCGTTGCGATTTATCGACGGGATTTTCCCGGTAGCTCTGATTTTCCGGGGTGTCGGCATTGCTTTGTTCCGCATCAAAATCACATTATTTACAGCGATGGTTGGAGGGTATGGTATACCCGCCGACCATTGCCAAGTTTGGAAAAAATAATACCGCAGAATAAGTTCCTTGCCCCCCCCCCTCTCTCTAGTATAATGAGTGGGCGTACATAAAATCAGCCTGTTTTTGTAGCACCAACACTTCACTGGAGGGGGAATATGCTTAAAACAGTGCATCTTCATGCCCATGGTAAGCATTTACTATTCGCGTCTTGTATTGCTGTAACGCTATTTGCTGCGTCGCCGCTTTTGTTTGCCGGCGATATCAATGTCCATGGTGACGGCGGCGGCGGCGGCGGTGGCGGTGGAGTGTGGAGTACTGATGCGGCGGGTGGCGCTTGGGGTGGCACTGGCGGAGCAGCCAAAGGGAGCGACGGACTATCGGGAGGAAAAGGTGGAATTGCCGGAGCGTCGATAGGTGCTACTCCCGGTGCGTCAGGAGGAGGAGGCGGGGGAGGCATCGGGAACAATGGTGGAGATGGCAACCACTCCAATGCTGGTGGTGCTGGTGGAACCAAGGGTACTGGTGGGGAAAATGGTACTGACGGAACGAATGGGGTAGAAGGAACTCCCGGAGATGGCGGCCGCGGTGCAGATGCTTTTGTCAAGGCTGTGACAAGGTCCGATTCCGCGATTACCAATATATCCGTTATCGCGGGAGATGGTGGTGAAGGAGGAGCATGCTTCGCAGACCACTCGCCGCCTTCACAACAGGTATTTGGCAGTGGCGGCGATGGCGGGAATGGCGGGAATGTAAATCTCACACTGACTGCGGCGACTGTTGCAGCGACTGGAACGGTAACGGTTCAAAGCGGTACCGATGGGGCAACCGGGGGCGGTACCGGTTCGCGCAACGGCCAGGGCGGTCTCGGCGGCACGGCTAGCCTTACGGCGAATTCCCTGACTGCGGGCACCATTAACCTGATCAAGAAAGACGGGAGGCTGGCGGTTAATGTCGCAACGTTGGACGTGGGTTCTTCCACAACAGCGGGAACGGCCCTAACTTTGACCGGGACAAACGCATCCGATGTGAACATCGGAACAGTGCTTTTGGATAATAGCAAACTCTTCACTATTGCTGACACCGGTGCAGCTACCATATCCACCCTGAACGTGACCGGGACCGGCGGCACGGTGATGGCTCCGACTACGCAGCTTTTCTCCACTGTCAATCTGACGGGAAGCAGCACCCTGACTGCGACCAACGCGCTGAATTTCACCACCATGAACGTGCTGGGGGCCAACGCGACCTACGCCGGCAATCTCGACGCAGTCGGCAAGAGCATCAACTTCACCTTGCCCACGTCCAATCCCACAACGCCCATGCTGAATGTCACCGGCCTCACTAATATCGCCGGCACCAATATCATCCTCGGTGGTGCGAGCTTGCAGCCCGGCAGCCAGATTACCCTGATAGAGAGCGCCACTGGATTGTCTGGCACGCCCCTTTCCGCCGCGATGCCAGGCGGCAACGGCGGTCTCCTTCTCTACAACTTCGGTCTAACTACCACCGCTAATTCACTCATTGCTGGATTGCTTTCAACCGAAGCCACCCCCCGCGCCAAAGCTCTGTCGGAAGGCTGGCTGGCCTGCCTCTCCTTCCTTCGTCAAGGTGCGGACCTGCTTGAGGGCCAGGGCATGTTCCACGCCCGCCTCGCCGCCGCCGAAAAGCGCTCTGGGCCGGCAGTGTTCGCCGCCATGCAGGGCAGCCATTTACGCAACAACTCCGGCTCCCACGTAGACGTCGACGGCTTCTCCATGATGACAGGCCTGGCCTGGAACGCCTGCCCGACGCCCGGCTACCTCACCCTTGGCGCCTTCTTCGAAGCCGGCTGGGGCAATTACGACTCCTATAATTCTTTCGACAGCTTCGCCTCGGTCCACGGCGACGGCAATACGAAATATTACGGTGGTGGCATCCTCGGCCGGCTCGACCTGCCGAGCGGCTTCTACGCCGAGGCCTCGGCCCGCGCCGGCCGCGTCGACACCGACTTCAACTCCGGTGATCTCCGCAACCTCATCACGGGAACCGCCGCCAACTACGACGCCGGCTCCGCCTATTACGGCGCCCACGCCGGCATCGGTTACGCCTGGCAGGCCACCTCGAAGCTGAATCTCGACCTGTTCACCAAGTACCTGTGGACGCGCCAGAATTCGGACGACGTGATGGTGTGGACCGATCCGGTCCACTTTGCCGCCGCCGATTCGCAACGCTGGCGCACCGGTGCGCGGCTGTCCTACGCCGCCACTCCCTGCCTCTCCCCGTACATCGGCGCCGCCTACGAATACGAATTCGACGGCAAGGCGAAAGCCTCCACCGCCGGCTACGCCATCGACGCCCCAAGCCTCAAGGGCTCGACCGGCATAGGCGAACTCGGCATCACCTACAAGCCTGTCTCCGACCGGGGCTTCTCCGCCGACCTGGGCGTGCAGGGTTATGTCGGCAAGCGCGAGGGCGTGACCGGCAGCCTGCGGGTGGGATGGAAGTTCTGAGCGCCGGCGCGCTTTTCCCTATTGCGTGCGAAGCATATTACCCGCTCCCCTCCTGTCCGGAGGGGAGTTTTTTGATCGTGCATGGAGAAAACGGGAACTGATTGCCCACTGTACCCATACATTGTATAATATAATCGTTTGATACTGGCTCTCTGCGAGCGAAGGGATTCGATGAAAGAGCGGGTATACGTCGAAACGTCGATAATCAGCTACCTGACCGCCCGTGACAGCCGCGACGTGGTACAGCTCGCCAAACAGCAGTTGACGCGGGAATGGTGGGACAAGGAACGCCGCCATTACGAGCTGGTCGTGGGACAGCCGGTGCTTGATGAAATAGGACTGGGCGACCCGGAGGCTGTCAGGCTGCGAAAAGCGGTAGTGGATGGTCTGGAGTCTCTACCCCTCACCGATGCGGCAACCCGCTTGGCAAGAAGGCTGATTTTGCAGTCCCTGTTGCCGCACTCCGCGCTTTTCGATGCCTACCATATCAGTATGGCGGCGGTGCATAAGAGCAATTTCCTTCTGACGTGGAATTGCAGCCATATCAATAATTCGCATACTCGGGATCGCATTGTCGAGGCCATCCGGCACGCCGGATACAATCCTCCGCACATGGCGACTCCGGAAACAATGAGGAGGCCGGGAACATGAGCAAAAAAGACGAAGACCCCTTGGTGGAACTCAGGCGTTATCGCGACGCCATGGCCAAGAAGTTCAATTACGACGCCGAGGCCCTCGGCGAATACCTGCGGTCGGTGCCGCTCCTGCCCGGCCAGAAATGGGCGAAGCCAAAAGGCGAGACGGAAAAGCCCGGCCCGAAAAAGCAGGCCCGGCCGAAAAGTAAGGCCGCGACACGAAGCGCCGCCGTGAAACCG
>JAVBRW010000210.1:0-3745 GCA_031547475.1 Planctomycetota bacterium | reverse complement strand
ATTACTAATTGATAATCGCTCATCCCGCTCTCCCAGTGCCGTCGCAACGCATTGTACCTGTCACCTAGGCGGAACCGTCCCTTTCTGCCTCAACCCTGCGTTGGCCGCTGACGCGTTTTTGCCCCGCCGCCGCATCCCGTTCCCGGGAAAGGCGCCGGCTGCCAGCCGCCGCGATCGGATCCTCCACCATGGATATGGCAAGAAGCAGGCCCACCATCGCCCCGCCACCCGGCACCAGGACCGAGGTCCATACCCCGGCCGCCGCCAGCCCGATGGTGCCGCCGAGGACGCCGCCGCTTCTGAGTTGATCCCGCCTGCCGTCCCGTCCGAGGGCGCGGGCAGCGAGTTCGGCCAGGATGACGAACCACATCCCCAGCCCCGCCAATCCCGACCCGCCGAGCAGGAAGGCGTACCAGGGCTTGGGTTCGTCCGGAGAGTCGGCGGCGCGCGGTCCGCCGTTGGTGAAGCCCTCCGGCCCATTCCCGAGGAACGGCCGCTGAACGAAGGCCTCGAGAGCCGCCCTGTCGCTGGCCGAGCCCATCTCGGCGGTGGCGGCCATGAGGGCGCGCCGGTCGTGCTCGCGGCTCCGGCTCGCCTCGGAACCCGCCCCGAACACCAGAAGGGAAAGGAAAATCCCCAGGATCCAGGCGTGCCCGCGCCAGGCGGTCCAGCACACCAGGAGCCCCGCCCCGGCCGCGAACACTCCACCCCAGGCGTTGCAGGCGGCAAGAGAAAGGCAGGGCAGGAGGAACATGCAGTAGATCATGGCAAGGCCGCGGGCGGTCTTGCCGCCGCCGCCGCGCCAGGCCGCCACCAGCGGCAGCGCCACCGCCAGCATCAGCCCGAAGTCGTGCTGGTTGGCCAGGAGGCCGCCGACGTTCAGACGCAGGGGATTCCCGGACGCCAGGCCGGTTGTCCATGTCCGCCACATGACCGCGAGGACATTGACCGACAAGGCGATGGTGAGCGCCCACATCAGGCGGTCGCGCCAGCGGGCGTTGGCGAGCAGCGGCACAAAGGCCATGACCGGGAAAATAAGGCGAACCACCCACGAGAGGATCAGGTCGCCGCTGGCGGAGGTGAAACCGGCGTTGACAATGGCCAGGCCTTCAGCGATCAGCCAAGTGACGGCCGGGGCGATGGCGGTCAGCCACAGCGGCAGGAAGTTTTTTTCGCGGACACGGGGAAGGACGAGAAGTCCCATGGAAAGGGACGCCATCCCGAGGGGAAGCAGGAGCCATTCCCCCAGGGAAAGCATGGGAAACCGCCATACGCCGTTTCCGGCGGGGACCTCGACCACGATCAGGAGGAGCATGGCGAGCACCCCCAGCCAACCATACCAGTCTGGCATGGCGTGGCGACCGGTTTCGGCGGAAGGCGGCCGCCCGGAAGGGGTCTTTTTGTTCGCTGACATGGCGCCTCCCTTCTCAGTGGACTGTCGCAAGGAACAAAGCCGGCGAATACTGGTCAATCGACCGGCGCCACCCTTTTCAGAAGCCACGCCGGGGCCGACAGGAGAGCGATCACCGCCACGGCCACCAGTTCGTCCCGGCCGGGCAGCGGAATCGACCAGCCCTGGTAAATTTCCCGCAACTGGTATTCGCCGAGACTGGCGACGCCGCCGGCGTTCAGAAGCGCCCCGCCCCGGAACAGCGCCTCGATGAGATGCGCCAGATCCCGCCGCGTGCGGTAGACAAGCACCGGCACCAGCTTCACGCCTATGGACAGGGCGAGGAACAGCTGGAAGGCCCAGGACAACCAGCGCCACGGCATGATCCAGGCCAGCACCAGCGGGACCAGAAACAGGGCGCCGCCGCCGAACCAGACCACGGTGCGATCGACCGCGTCGTCGCGCATGTCCAGAAGGCGGGAAGCGGTTTCGCTGGACAGATCCTCGGCCGGCACCTCCTGCGGCTTGGAGGAGTCCCGCACCTGAGACAGCACGGTCGCGATTATCAGGTACACGGTGAAAAAGACCGCCGGCAGGCTCGCCTCGCGAACATAGAGCAGCTCCACGAAGGACGGATGCGCCGTCGTGCCGAGAACCACCAGCATGCCGCCGGAAAGGCCGGCAAGCATGGGAGAGAGGATCTCGGTTCGCCGGAACAGGGCGGAACGCGCCAGCATGAGGATGACCATCGCCCCGGCGGCGCGGAAGGAGTTGAAGCCGCCCGTCATGGCGCACATCAGCCCGCCCACGGTGACGAAGGAGGCGACAAAGAAAGAGGCGGTGGCGGACATGACCCCGGCGGCTTGCCGGGCCTCCTCGGTGCCGGTCTCCCCCTCGGCCGCTGCGGTGAATAGATGCCGCCAGGCCGAATCCGCCATGGCGAGAAGCGCCCCCGCCGCCAGCAGGTACGGCACCACCAGGAGGTTGCCCGCGGTATTGTTGTTAAAGCGCAACAGGCAGTAGCCGGTCAGCACAGCGGAGACGGCCAGGGAAGCCTTTGCGGGGTTCAAGAGCGCTAACAGCGACAAACGGTTCTCCACAAGCCGGGATACCCGGAGACGATAAGGCCTTTTTTACCATTCCAACACATGATACAGGTAGGCGCGGGGGGCGCAAGGAAAAGGCGCCAGCCGGCGGCGCGGGCTTTCGACTTGATTATACCGCCGGGTTTTATACGATGCAGGTTGGAGGGGTGTTTTATCCCCTCGCCGGGAGGACACATGGCCGAGGCTGACGCGGGCGCTGCCAGCCAACTCGACAATGCGGCGGAAACGGCGGCGGGGAATCCCCTCGACGCCGGCGACGGCGACGCGGCGGAGGCAACCGCCGGGCAGCCGATCGCCGTCCCGGGGCGGAGCTTCCTCCGGCGCGCCCTGTCATGGCTGGTGAAGTGGCACTCGTTCATCTTTCTCGGCGCCGCGGCCTGCCTCGCCGTCTTCGCCTGGCTGGTGTATCCGAAGAGCGAAGCGCGCGTCATTCCCCAGGCGGAGCCGCTATACCGCGAAGGGCTTTCCCGGTTGAACCGCGTCCTCAATCCCGACCTGCCGCTGATCGCTTCCACCCCCGCGGACGAGGCGCTGGCAGCCAGAAACGCGCTTCTCAACCTCTTCGTCTTCCACCGCCAGGACTTGGGAAGCTACCCCCAGTTCATCAATCCCCACCTCCTCCTGGCCGAGGCCAACCGCATCCTGGCTGAATACACCCCCGCCCTGGCCACAAAGTATTACGACGACGCCAGCGCCGCCTACTCGGACGCCCAGCTATGGGAATCGCGAGAGGACACCCCGGAGAGGCTGGCCCGCTATGTCCTGAGCAATTTCCTGGTCGGACAGAGCCACCCACAGGCCGGAGGCGGAAATCTCGAGGAGATTATCGGGTTTTTCGAGACGCACGACGAAGAGATATCCGCTCGCCGGTCCCGGCGGCTGGAGTACATCCGCTTCCGGCAGGCCGAGGCCGACGTCAACCTCAACCGGCCGGAGCTGGCGAGGGCGGCGCTGGAATCGCTGCAGAGGAGCGCGGCCGATCTCCGGCGGGAAGGCTTCATGCGCGCCCTGGACGGCGGCGGGGCCGCGGCCGACCTGCCTCCCCACCCCTTCGAGCTCGGTCCGGACGATTTCGTCCGCCTCGATTTTCTCCTCGCCCGGGCCTACGACGGGCTGGGGCAGCTGGACAAGGCCAGGGCAGGCTACGCCCGTTTCCTTTCCACCACCGACAGCGGCCGCGACCAGGCATTCGTGATCGCCCGCCTCGCCGACATATCGATGGCGGACGGCGAGGTTTATCGCCGCGCCA
>JAVBRW010000421.1:0-28812 GCA_031547475.1 Planctomycetota bacterium | reverse complement strand
CCGACGACATCTCCGCCAGGAACGGCCGGTTCCGTTTCGTCTGCTATGGCCTCGGCGACGCCGGCGAAGAGGAATACTATGCGCTTTTGCAGTCCAAGGGATGGGAGCGCCTGGAAGACTATTCCGGCGACGTCGCGATGGAAAAGCGTTTCCGGAACGGCAAGAGCCGCTACAAGGCGGCGATCTCCAACTACTCGCGGGAGGGAAAGTTGACCGCCTTCCGCGTCGAATACGAAAACCTGGACGCCGCCGTGTGGCCGGCCGCGAAACTGCCTCCCGACATCGTCCCGCCGCAAAACTGCTGGCTGGACCGGGAGGTGGATATGGACGTCTACGAGGAGGCCGGCGGCACCGTTCGCTTCACCTGCCACGGCATGGGCGAGAAGGGAATAGCCGCCTATTTCCGCCTGCTGGAAGGCAAGGGATGGAAAAAGCCCGACATCCAGGCCGATCAGGAGCGGGAGAGGATTTTCACCTGGAAGGGCAAGAAATACCGGGGCTCCGTCTCGCTTTCAAGCCATGAAAACAACCTTGCCGCCTTCCGCGCCTCGTATGAGCCGGAAGATTGAGGCCGGAGATCATGCATGGGCAGGAGAGTGGACTACGCGTAAGGGCCTGTCAGGAAATAACTATAGCACCTTTTCAATAGAAACGCAGCTATAGCGCATTCGATAAAGGCCCCGGTGCTTCATTTATTATCTGACAGAACCTAAAGTGCGCCATTCACCCGATTGACCGAACGCTCCGCCATTGCGCCATATGCCGCCGGTTCCAAAAATGGCATTGCGCATTGACGGTCATGGCTAAACCACATATTCTGTTTTCGACCGCCCGGAAATGCCCTTGGGCGGCAGTTCCATGCCAACAATTTCGCCTTGCAGTCGGAGACTCACCATGAAAATGCGCTCGCTTGGATTGGCCCATCTGTTTCTCCTTTCAATCTTGCTCATGCCGGGGGTGGCCGGCGCGGCCGAGATCCCCGAAGGAATCAAAAGCAATTGTTTGCGCGGCGAGTTCGGCGAAAACAAGTATGTCACGCTCAAGATCGCCCTGGTCGAGGAATGGCTGGACGCCAGCCAGGAGGGCGAGATCCCGGTGGCGGCGGTGGAATTCGAGTTCAGGGAGGCGGAGAATGGCGACCAGCCGGAAAAGATGGAAACCGCCTTTATGGTCATGGACTCCAAATTCAACCAGATAAGCCCCATTCTTGGCGGCGGCGTGAGAAGATCCGGCCCGGTTCTCTTCAATTGGGACGCAAAGGACAGGGAAGGCAGGCGAGTCAAGGACGGCGCCTATAAGGTGCTCATGAACATCAAGGGCGAGCGCTACGGCGGACTGTTGATGGGGGCGATTTTCCCGCTGAACGTCGTCTCGGCGCCGCCCACCGTGTCGGATCCGTCGATTTCCACCCGCAAGGCGGTGCTGGAGTACGGCGGCGCGCCGGCTTTGACCTTCACCTCCACCGGCTTCGGCCTGGCCGAGATAACCGATACCGACGCGGAAGGAAACGAAGTCTCCCGCTGGGAAGGCCCCATGTCGCCGGGCAAGCATACAGTGCGATCCGACCTTATGGGCGAGGACGAGAAGCCTCTCGAGCCCGGACGCTATACGACCCGGATTGCCATCAAGAACACGCTGGGCGAATCGGAAACGCTGACCTTCGAGTACGAACTGGCCGCGCCGCCGCAGTTGGCGGCGGCGGTGAAGCTGAACGCGCCGGCGAACCTGAAGGTGAAGGACGATGACGTCGTGCCTTTCACGCTGACCCTGAACCAGCCGGCATACGTCGAGCTCCGGCACGTGGCGGACAACGGCAAGACCGACCTGATAGGCGAAAGCGTCGAGGGCAGGACATCCATTCTGTACCCCAAGGGCACGCACGAATTCACGTGGAAACGGGTGGACACCGAGGAATTCGAGTTCTACGAGACGGGAACGCATTGGCTGCGGGCCGTCGTCCGGCCCCTGGCGGGCGACGAGACGGCTGTCGAATCGAATCGGGTGACGCTCGCGCCGGCCCCGAAGCCTCCCGCGCCGAAGCCGCAGCCGAAACAGCCGGTCAGGCGGGAAGCGAAGCGCGGCATCCCCAACCTCAAACTTTCGTTTGAGCCCGAGCATGTGGTGATTGGCGGCGGGCGGATGATCGTCAAGGTGCGCTATTCCCTCGACCAGGACAGCATGATCAAGCTGACCGTGTACGACAAGCGCGGCAGGGTGGTGAAAAAGCTGATCGACAGCCGGAACGAACATATCAGGAAAGGCTCGTACTGGAAGGAACTCGACGTCGAGGACTTCGATTACGGCGCCTATAAGGTGGTGTTCGAGGCCGTCAACTTCTACGGCGAGCGCACGGCCGCCGGGCATTTCAGCGTCGGCTGGCGCTGAGGATTCCGCAAACTCCATCCGGCTGATGGTCTCATCGGTACGGGAAAACCCGCAATGTTATCGATTTCATCGCCGCCATCTGCGAACAGGGCGGGTTGTTCCACTATATTCAAAACCGGCTTGATGCGATTGAGTTGGGTTGAGGGGTACGGCGGAATTGCCGTTCCGATGCATGTATTCCGGTCCGGCGCCCGAACGGGGCGCCGGTTTTTCGTGAGCCGTGCCGCCCGGGATGAAGCCGCAGGCCGATGCCTGCCCGGACGATTGCGGAGCATGGCGCTGGCAAAAATGCCCGGCCGCCAAAAGCATCGCCATTATTGTCATGCAACAAAAACGTTTTGTCTGGGATATTTGGCTGTTTTTTGCCGTATATCGCAGGGAAAGATGAATGATGTTTTTGTAACATTTTTAAATGTAATATGATATAAAAAATAAATTCTATTGTAAACTATGTTTGACTTACCGCTCATGGCGGAGTATAGTATAAAAATATGGGAAAAAACGTTTTTGTTGCGATAAGGCAATGACATTGACCAAGCGTGTGACCATCAAGGATATTGCCGAAAAGGCGGGCGTTTCCATCGGGACAGTGCATTGCGCCCTGGCCGGCAAGCCCGGCGTCGGCGAAGAGACGCGCCTTAGAATCATGGATATCGCCAAATTGCATGGCTATCGCCCGAACGCGGTGGCCGCCTCGTTGAAGCGCAAGACGATTCGCATCGCCGCCGCCTTTCCCGGGCCCACCAACGAGAACCGGTTCTATTTCACCTATGTCTGGGACGGATTCCACGACTATCTGTCCTCGATGCGGGACTTCAAGGTCGAGGTTTTGGAGTTCCCGTATTACAATGACGCCGAAGGCCAGGCGATTGAGCTGGCCAAGCTGCTGGAGCGCCAGGATGTCGACGGCATATTGACTCTGGGTTATATGGACAGCGGGTGCCGGTCGCTGCTGCAGCGGTTCAGGCAGCGCGACATCCCCATGGTCCTGGTCGGCAGCGATGTCCCCGAAGCGGGCCGGCTGTGCTGCGTCGAGCCGAATTACGACGTGGTCGGGAGGACGGTGGCGGAGCTGCTGTCATGGCAGGCGTCGGCCGGCGATGTCCTGCTCTGCGCCGGCAATGCGCTGACCCCGGCGCACTACCAGATCTGCCTCGGCCTGGAAGCGTATTTCGAAGAGCGCGACCGCCGGGGGAAGGTCATCCGCGTCCACGACAACGGCAATATGCGGGACGTCTATCAGGACATCGTGGGCGCGCTCATGCGGAACCAGGGCATATCCGCCTGCTGTTGCGTCTATGCGCGCGGCAGCGTCATGCTGGGCAAGGCGCTGGAAAAGACCGGCAGGGCGGGCGGGATGCCGGCGATCGGTTGCGATGTGTTCGAGGAGAACATACGGTTCCTCGAACGGGGGACGTTCACCAACCTGCTTCACAAAAACCCGTATTCCCAATCCTATATGGCGGCCAAATGCCTGCTTGAATATTTGCTGAAGGGAGTGCCGCCGTCCCGGGATACCTTGACGGTGGGAAGCGAGATAGTCTTCCGGAGCGCCCTTCCCCTGTTTCAATCCGGACAACGGACATTGAACGCGGTCATTGCCTGACAAGGCGATAATACTTGTGCAAAACCTCTCTTGTCTTCTCCCCGGCGCGTTGCGTCGGCGGATGGATGTCTTTTTGTTCGTGGCTGGAACGGCGGTTTTTCTTTCTCGTCAATGGAGGATTGCAAATGAAAAGAATGTCGACTGCGGTGCTGGCGGTAGCCGTGTTTTCCCTGGCCTTCGCGCTGATCGCCGGCGTTTCCCCGGCCGGTGAGAAGAAGAGCTACCGTTTCAAATACGCGGAAGTGAATCCGGACGGCCACATCATGGATCTGTGCGGCGACAAGTTCGCCGAACTGGTCAAGGAGAAATCCGGCGGCCGCATCGTCATCGAAGTCTATCCCGCCGGCCAGCTCGCCGACGAGAAAGGCATGTACCAGACGCTCCAGATGGGCGGCGGCGCCCTGGACATGTGCCGGGGCAACACCAACTCCCTCGCCGACTTCGGCATCAACAAGCTTGCCCTGTTCGGCATGCCGTTCATCTTCCGCGATCGCGACCACCTGTGGAAAGTGCTCCATAGCGACATCGGCCAGGAGTTCCTGCACGAGCCGCAGGACATCGACGCCGGCATGGTCGGGCTGTTCTATCTGGACGAGGGCGCCCGCAATTTCTTCACCGTCAAGAACGTGAAGGTGGACAGCCTGGCCAGCCTGAAGGGGCTGAAGCTGCGCGTTCCCACCAACGATTTGCTGACCGACACCGCTTCCGCCCTGGGCGTCCAGTCCACCCCCATCAGCTTTTCCGAACTCTACTCCGCGCTCCAGACCGGCACGGTCGACGGCGCCGAGCAGCCGCATTCCGGCTATTTTTCCAACAAGTTCTATGAAGTCGCGCCCAACTATTCGCTGACCGGCCACACCTACAGCCCCTCCATCGTCCTCATCGGTTCCGACGCCTGGGGCAAGCTGGACGACGAGGACAAGAAAATCCTGATGGACGCCGGCAAGGAGACCGAGATCTGGAACAAGGCGAGCATCGAAAAGCTCGACAACGATCTTCTCGCGAAAATCAAGGCCGCCGGCGCCAACGTCATCGAAATCCCCGACAAGACGCCGTTCATCGAAGCCACCAAGGGCGTGGTCAAGAAGTACGCCTCCGGCTACGAGAAATATGTCGAAGCCATCCAGGGCATGTAGGCTGTTTCCAAAGAGCCGCGACCCCGCCCGGCGCGGGGCCGCGGCTTCCCGGTCCGCGACAATGCTGCGGGGAGGATGAATCTTGAGGATTGTGACCAGGTTTTTCGATGCGGTCTATTGGTTTTTCATGACTTCGTGCAAGCTCTGCTTTATCGGCATGGTGGCCATCACCGCCGCTGTCGTTTTCAACCGCTACGTCCTCAAGGGCAGCATGGTTTGGGGCGAGCCGGTGGTGTTGATGTGCATGGTGTACATGTCCCTGGTCAGCGCCGCCCTGGCCATCCGCAAAGACACCCATATCCGCATGATGGTCATCGATTTTGTCGCGCCCAAGTGGGCCATCGCCGTCATGCGCTGCGCCGCCCATATCGGGATATTCGTCTTCGGCCTGTTCATGATCTACTACGGCTGGGATTTCATTGTCCGGGTTGCGAGGCGGAACATCATCACCGGCGTCGGCATCCGCTCCACCTGGCTGTACCTGGCGAACCCGGTGGCGGGCGTCGCCATCTGCCTGATGGAGATCGAACGGCTGATCAACTTCTTCGACCGCCTGCGCCGGGGCGTCACCCTGAAGGGCGGCACCATCGAGGAGGAGGCCAAGGAGTTGGTGGAGGATGCGGCCACCCAGTTGGCGGGGGAGAACTAGATTATGCAAAGCACAGACACAATCGCCGTGTTCCTTCTGGTCGGCAGTTTTTTCATCATGCTGATCTGCCGCTTCCCCATCGCCTTCGCCATCGGCCTGTCCAGCCTGATCACCACCCTCTACCTCGGGCTTCCCCTCACGCAGATCGCCCAGATCATGGTCAAGGGCGTGAACGTGTTCACCCTGATGGCGGTGCCGTTCTTCATCATCGCGGGCGAGCTGATGGGCGCCGGCGGCATTTCCGCCCGGCTTATCCGGCTGTCGGACGCGCTGGTGGGCTGGCTTCGGGGCGGCCTGGCCATGGTCAATATCGTGGCCTCGATGTTCTTCGGCGGCATTTCCGGATCGTCGACCGCCGACACCGCCTCCCTCGGCACCCTCCTCATCCCCATCATGCGGAAACAGGGGTATGACGACGAGTTTTCCACCAACGTCACCATGACCAGCTCGGTCCAGGGCCTGCTCATTCCGCCCAGCCACAACATGGTGATGTACGCCATGGTGGCGGGCAGCGTGTCGGTCGGCCGGCTGTTCCTCGGCGGCATCGTGCCCGGCATATTCCTCGGCCTCGCGCTCATGGTTTACAGCTATTACCTGGCGGTGAAGCGGAACTACCCGAAGGGCGACGCCTTCAGCCTCCGCAATGTCGGCGCCGCTTTCGTCGACGCCGTATGGGGGCTGATCACCGTCTTTATCGTGGTGGTGGGCGTGGTCACCGGCATTTTCACCGCCACCGAGTCTGCCGCCATCGCCGTGGTGTGGGCGATGCTCGTCAGTTCGCTCGTCTACCGCGAATTGACGCTGGTGAAGATGTGGCATGTCATCGAGCGATCGCTCGGCACGTTGGCAATCGTCATGATCCTCATCTCGACCTCGCAGGTGTTCGGCTGGCTCCTCACCTATCTGAAAATGCCCGAGATGGTGGCGAGCGCCATCCTCGGCCTGACCGAGAACCCGTACCTGATCATGCTGATCCTGAATCTGCTCATGCTCATGCTCGGCACCATAATGGACATGTCCGCCATCATCCTGGTCGCGACGCCCATACTCCTTCCCATCGCCATCAAGGCGGGCATGGATCCGGTGCATTTCGGCGTGGTGGTCATCCTCAACCTCGGCATCGGCCTCATCACCCCGCCGGTGGGAGGGACGCTGTTCGTCGGATCGGCCGTGTCGGGCGTGCCTATCGAGCGCCTGACCAAGACGCTCCTTCCCTTCTTCGTGGTCATGATTGCGGTGCTGTTGATCATCACCTATATCCCCGGGATTGTCATGTTCCTGCCCGACCTGCTTATGCCGGTGCAGGTGGGCGGCTGACGGAAACGCTGGAGAAAAGGACGGGCATTTTGGAAAAACGCATTGACAGCCCGGAGACCGGGGCGCGGCTCGAATACACGCCCCTCCCGGGCGCGAAAGGGATGGTCGTCGTCTGTCCCGGCGGCGGCTACTGGTTCGTGTCGCCCCGCGAGGCGGAACCGGTGGCGCGGGCCTTCGCCGGGGCGGGGTGGCAGGCTATCGTCCTCACCTATTCGGTGGAGGACGAGGCGCTGGGCACAAAACCCTTGCGGGAGGCAGCCTGGGCGGTCAAAACGGCCAGGCGGCTGGGGGAGGAGACGGGGTTGTCCGGCAAGCCGCTTGCCGTGTGCGGCTTTTCCGCCGGCGGCCACCTCGCCGCCAGCCTCGGAGTGCATTGGAACGACGCGGCGCTGTTCCCCGATGCGGAGGAGCGGCGGCGGCACCGGCCCGACGCCCTTATCCTCGGCTATCCCGTCATCACCGACGGCCTTCACCGCCATCCGACCAGTTTCGAGCGGCTGGCCGGCACGGATAGCGATACCCGCTACTTTTCCCTGGAAAAGCATGTGAACCTCGACACGCCCCCGACCTTCCTGTGGCACACGGCCGCGGATCAGACGGTGCCGGTGCAGAATTCGCTCCGCTTCGCCGAAGCGCTCATCGAATACGGGGTGCCGGTGGAAATGCATATTTATCCCTTCGGCGTCCATGGACTGTCGCTGGCGACCGGGGAGGTCGCCCAGCCGGAGGAGAACCGCCTGGTCGATCCGCACGTGGCGGGCTGGTTCCGGCAATGCGTGGAATGGCTGGATGTGATTTTTGCCAAGGAGAATGGATGATGTTCAACCTCGACGGAAGAACCGGCATTGTCACCGGCGCCTCGAGCGGGCTCGGTTTGGCCATCGCCAACGCGCTGGCCGCGGCCGGCGCCAGGGTGTTCGGGTTCAGCCGCACCGGCAAGGTGAAGGAAGGATCGGGACAGTCGCACGCCGGCGTCATGCACAGGGCGGTCGACGTGTGCGATTACGCGGCGCTGGGCCGGGCGGTGGAAGAGGCGGCCGGGCGGGGCGGGCTGGACTTCCTCGTCAACAACGCCGGCGTCACCGTCAAGAAGCGGGCGGAAGCGTTTTTGGACGAGGATTTCGAAAAAATACACAAGGTCAACGTCTCGAGCGTATTCAAACTGTCCTGCCTGTGCTTTCCGCATCTGAAAGCGTCGCCGCACGTCGGCAGGATCGTCAACATATCCTCGATGGCCGCGCATCTCGGCTTTTCCGAAGTCGTCCCGTATTGTTCGAGCAAGGGCGCCGTCCTCGCCATGACCCGGGGGCTGGCGGTGGAATGGTCGGGGGACAATATCACAGTCAACTCGATCGCGCCCGGCTGGTTCCCGTCCGAGATGAGCAAGCAGGTCATGGACGCCGACCGCAAGGCGAAGATTCTCGCCCGCATGCCTGTGCACAAATTCGGCGATCCCGCCGACATCGGCGCCATGGCCCTGGTCCTGGTGTCCGACGCGGCGAAATACATAACCGGCCAGGACTACGCCGTCGACGGCGGCGCGCTGGCTTTCGGCTTTTGAAAATTCATTTCCCATTCCGAGAGGGGCAGACATGGCTGTTTGGAAAAACGAAGACGAGATGTTCGCGCTCATGCGGGAAAAGCTCTATACGCCGGTGGTGGGCGATATTCTGGACACGATGGGTTATTACCATCAATTCCTGCCGCCCGAGATCCGGCCGCTCCGGCCCGACATGAAGCTGGCGGGGAAGGCGATGCCCGTCCTCATGATCGATGTTTTCGGCCCGCAGAAAAAGCCGTTCGGCCTGCTGACCGAGGCGCTCGACCAGCTCGAGAAGAACGATATTTATGTCGCCGCCGGCGGCGCCAAACGTTGCGCCTACTGGGGCGAGCTGTTGACCGCCACCTCCCGCGTACGCGGCGCGGTCGGGGCGGTGGTCGACGGCTGGCACCGCGATACGCCGCAGGTGCTGGAACAGAACTGGCCCGTCTTCAGTCGCGGCTGCTACGCCCAGGATTCGGGCGTCCGCACCCAGGTCGTCGATTTCCGCTGCCGCATCGAGGTAGGGCAGGCCACCATCAAGAACGGCGATCTGCTGTTCGGCGATGTCGACGGCGTCCTGGTCATTCCGGCCGAGATCGCCGGCGAGGTTTTGGAGAAATCCCTGGAAAAGGCGGCGGGCGAAAAAATGGTCCGCAAAGCCATCGAGAACGGCATGACCGCCACCGCCGCTTTCGCCAAATTCGGCATTCTGTGAACGAAGCGTTTTCAATGCCAAAAGAGCCGACCGCTTTCCAGATTGACGCGAAAGACAATGTCGCCACCGCGCTCGGGCCTGTGCCCGCCGGCGCGCGCGTCGGCCTGCGCGGCGACGCGGCGGAACCGTTTATGGTGGCGGTGGACGAGGTGCCGGCCGGACACAAGATCGCGATCCGCGACATCGCCGCCGGCGAGAACATTGTCAAATACGGCGTGCCCATCGGCAGGGCGACCGCCCCTATCCGCAAGGGCGGCTGGGTCCATCTGCATTGCATGGGCAGCAACTTCGACGAAAAATCCAACAAACTCGATCCCGCCACCGGCACGTCCGCCGAGACGCGGTACTGATGGCCGGAGCGGGCCGGGAGCAGGCAATGGCGATGCGGGATTTCCGCTGGCTTGGTTACGCGCGGGCGGACGGCGGGAAAGGCATACGCAACCGTCTGCTCGTCGTCTACACGGTTGAATGCGCCTCATTCGTGGCGAAAAGGATCGCCGCCCTTGCGGGCGACGATGCCGATGTCGTCGGCTTTCACGGCTGCAACGACAACGCCTATGCCGTGCGCCTGCTGTCCGCCCTGATCCGCCATCCCAACATAGGCGCCGTCCTGGCCGTCGGCCTGGGCTGCGAATACATCCAGCCCGCCAAACTGGCCGAGGCGGCGGCAAGCGCCGGCAAAGAGGCCGATTGGCTGTTCATCCAGGAAGCGGGCGGCACGCTCAAGTCGATAGAGAAGGGAGCGGCCGCCGCCAAACGCCTCCTGGACGGACTGCGCCATACGCCCCGCGTCGAGATGGGCATGGCCGATCTGGTGGTGGGCGGCGAGTGCGGCGGCAGCGATTACACGAGCGGCCTGGCCGGGAACGTGGTTGTCGGCCGTTTTTTCGATCTTCTAGTCGATGCCGGCGGGACGGCGATGTTCGAGGAGATACTCGAAGCCATCGGCCTGGGCGATCTGCTGTGCGGACGCGGCGCCGACGCCGAGGCGAAGGAGGCGATCCGGCAAGCCTACGACAAGGCGCTTGGTTACTGCAAGGCGACGCGGCAGTACTCCATCAGCCCGGGCAATTTTGTCGGCGGCCTGTCCAGCATCGAGGAAAAAAGCATGGGCGCCGTGATCAAGAGCGGCAGCCGCCCGATCCAGGGCATTCTCAAGGTCGGGATGCGGCCGACCCGGCCGGGCCTGTGGCTCCTGGACACCATCCCCGATCCGCATTGGCTGCAATACGGCATATCCAACCCCAACGACAACGAGGGCCTCACCGCCCTCGCCGCCTCCGGCTGCCATCTGCTTCTTTTCATCACCGGGCGCGGCAACGTGGTGGGGAACGCGGTGACGCCGGTCGTCAAGGTGACCGGCAACAGCGACACGTTCGCGCGCATGGCCGACGACATGGACTTCGACGCCGGCGTGGTGCTGCGGGGCGATCGCCGCTCCGACGAAGCCGCCATGGATTTGGCCGGAATGGTGGCGGCGGTTGCCGCCGGGACGCAGACCAAGGGCGAACTGCTGGGCCACCGCGAATACTGCATACCGTACAAATACCAGGAACCGCCCGCCGCGTGCCGCGCGTGCGGGACATGACAAGGAGAAGCGAACGCATATGGCATTGGAACTGTTTTCATTGTCCGGCCGCACGGCAATCGTGACCGGCGGCGTCACCGGGCTGGGATTGGCCATTTCCCGCTGTCTGGCCGGGGCCGGCGCCAGGGTGGTGGCGCTGGGGACGCGGCCCGCCGAAGCGAACGCCGAGACGTTGGCCGAACTCGGCGGGAACGTATTCTACCGCCAATTCGATGTCACCGACACCGCCAACACCGGGCGCGCGGTCGATTCCATAGCGGCCGAGCACGGCCCCGTCACCATTCTGGTCAACAATGCCGGCAACCATTGCAAAAAGCCGGTGGAGGAAATGACGGTGGACGATTTCACCCGCGTCCTGAACGTCCACCTGGTCGGCGCCTTCGCCCTGGCCAAGGCGGTCATTCCGGGGATGAAGGCGGCGGGGCGGGGGAGCGTCATTTTCCAGGCCAGCATGACCAGCTTCATCGGCCAGCCCAACGTCGCCGGTTATTCCACCGCCAAGGCGGGCGTGCTCGGGTTGGTGCATACCCTGGCCAGCGAGTGCGGGCCGCACGGCGTGCGGGTCAACGCCATCGCGCCCGGCTGGATCGAGACGCCCATGTTCCACCAGGCCACCGACAACGACGCGCCGCGCCTGGCCAAAATTCTCGGCCGCATCCCGATGAAGCGGACGGGAACGCCCGACGACATCGGCATGGCCGCCGTCTACCTGTCGAGCGCCGCCGCCGCCTATGTCAACGGCGTCTGCCTGCCTGTCGACGGCGGGGCGCTCATCGGATTTTAGGACACTTCCAGCGAGGAGACATTTTCGTGAACAACGCTTTTTCCGAAGATCTGCTGCTGACCAACCCCACCGGCAAGCGGCTGTACCACGCCTATGCCAAAGACATGCCGATCATCGACTATCATTGTCACCTTCTCCCTTCCGAAATCAGGGAAAACAAGGTGTTCACCGACCTGGGGGAGATGTGGCTCGCCCACGACCACTACAAATGGCGGGCGATGCGCACATTCGGCATCGACGAGAAGTTCATCACCGGCGACGCCGGATATTATGAGAAATTCCTGGCCTTCGCCCGGATTTTCCCCGAGCTGATCGGCAACCCCCTCTACATCTGGTGCGCGCTCGAACTCAAGCGTTATTTCGGCATCGACGAACCGCTTTCCGCCACCAATGCGGACGACATCTACCGCCGCACCAGGGCGGCCATCGCCGAGAAGGGCATGACGCCGCGCTGGTGCATGGAGCATTCCAATGTCGAGATCGTCTGCACCACCGACGATCCCGTCGACACCCTGGAACACCATTCCGCCTTCCGGGACGGCACCGGCTTCAAAACCCGCGTCCTGCCCGCCTTCCGGCCGGACAAGGCGTTTTACTGCGAAAAGCCCTATTTCACGCAGTATATTCCCCTGTTGTCCAAGGCGGCGGGCATGGAAATAGGCTCATTCGCCGCGCTGATCCAGGCGCTGGAGAAACGGCTGGTCTTTTTCAAAACCTTCGGCACCACCGTCTCCGATCACGGCATCGAGGATTTCGCGTGGAGCGACTTCGAACCGGCCGAAATAGAAGCGGTGTTCAAAAAGGCGCTGAACGGGCAGGCGATCACAGAGGTCGAGAAAGCCCGATACCGGAGCGCCTTCCTGACCGCGCTGGGCGGGCTCTACAGCCGTCACGGCTTTGTCATGCAATTGCACATCGGCACCTACCAGGGCGCCAACCGGAAGGGGGAGAGGGAGATCGGCGCCGCCTGCGGCTTCGACTGCACCGACGACTCGACCGGCGTGAAGAGCGTCGGCGCCCTTCTCGATCGCCTGAACCGGCAGAACAGCCTGCCCAAGACCATCCTGTACCCTCTCGATCCGACCAATATAGAAACGTTCGCCGTCCTGGCGGCGGGGTTCTGCGGCGGCGGCACCCGGGCCAAGGTGCAACTGGGCGCCCCCTGGTGGTTCAACGACCAGTCCTACGGCATTATGCGCCAGTTCGAGGCGGCGGCGAACCTCTATCCGGTCGGACTGTCCGTGGGAATGCTCACCGACAGCCGCAGCTTTCTCAGCTATCCGCGCCACGAGTTGTACCGCCGCGTCCTGTGCAGTTACCTCGGCAATCTGATCGAGCGCGGCGAGTATTTCTCGAGCGAGGCGGACATCAAAAAAGTCATCCAAAACATCTGCTACAACAATGCGAAAGAGTATTTCGGATTTTGACATCATCAAGGAAAGGTTGCCGGACAATGAATATAACCGCATTCGAAACCTGGTGGGTGAAGAGGGACAAGTCGCTGTTCGACGAGCGGCGGACAGGCAAGAGCGCCATGGCCTGGGACGTGGTGGTGCTGAAACTGACCGCCGATTCGGGCGTGGAAGGTATCGCCACGGTGCTTGCCGCCCGGTCGGGGAAGGTGACGGAGGCGTATCTCCACGACAACATCGCGCCGGTGGTGCTGGGCCGTTCGCCCCATGATCGCGAAAAGATCTGGCACGAATTCTGGAACATGGATCGGCACCTGACCTTTTTCCCCGTATACCTTCCCGGGCCGGTGGACACCGCCCTGTGGGACATGGCGGCCAAGGCGGCCGGCCTGCCGCTTTACCGATATCTGGGAGCGTACCGGAACACGTTGCCGGTGTACGCCAGCGGACTGTTTCACGCCACCGTCGACGAGTATGTGGAGGAGGCGCTCCTCTACAAGAAGAGGGGCATTTCATGCTATAAGGCGCACCCGCCCGGCCCCTGGCGTTTCGACATGGAAATCCACCGGGCGCTCCGCGAGGCGGTCGGCCCGGACATGCTTCTGATGAGCGATCCGGTTGGCGAATACACGCTGGACGAGGCGATCCGGGTCGGGCGCGATCTGGAAAAACTGGACTACGTCTGGCTGGAGGAGCCGTTCCGCGACTTCGAGCTGGAGAAGTATTCGCAACTGTGCGCCGCCCTCGATCTCCCCGTCGCCGCGACCGAGACGACGCGCGGCTGCCATTGGGGCGTCGCCCAGACCATCGCCCGCAAGGCCGCCGACATTGTCCGCGCCGACGTGTCGTGGAAATGCGGCGTGACCGGGACCTTGAAAATCGCCCATCTGGCCGAGAGTTTCGGCATGCGCTGCGAAATCCACACCACCACCATGAACTACATGGACATCGCCAACCTCCATGTCTCCTGCGCCGTCCGCAACTGCGAATTCTTCGAATACTTCGTCCCCGAGGAGGATTTCCGCTTCCCCATGCTCGGCAACCTGCCGATAGACGGCAACGGCGTCATCACCGTGCCGGACAAGCCCGGGCTCGGCGTCGAACTCGACTGGAACCTGATCGAAAAGAACTGCGTTTCCCACAAGAAAGCCGTTGTTTGACCGGAAATGCGGGTGGCGACAAACAGGTTGCAGGCGCGCTGTGGACAGGATGATGGCGGAAACGGCATTATTCTGTAAGCAGCAGCAGCTTTTCCGGGGGCAGACGGAGAAAGGCGGGAATATCGCGGTTGGCGTATTTGCTGAATTTCCACCACAGGCTGGCGGCGGCGTTTTCATTCGCGGCGCGGGCATTGGTGAACAGGATATTCCATTCGAACGGATCTTCAGAGCGTTCCCGCACGCGAAGGGCGACCAGGTTGTCGCACTGGCCCGGATTGGCCGCGCACGGCACGAAATCATGGGCGCGGATGGCGACATGCCGGACATCGGGGGCAATCCGTTCGGCCGTTTTCAATACGAGATCCCAATCCAGGGCGCGGAGAGTGAAGTCGTCGAGTATTTCGGCCCGGGAGAAATTCTTGCAGCCGAGAAGCCGCGCGACTTCCAGACGCCCCGGGCGGCGGAACAGATCGCGGGTGCCCCCGCCGGCCGCGATTTTCCCGTCGGAAAGCACATAGGTCTGTTCGCAGAGTTTGTAGATTTCGTCGCGGCTGTGCGACACCATGAACACGTCGGCGCAATCCTTCACCGTGTCGAGGAGAAGAAGCTGCATGTGTTCGCGGAGATGCGCGTCGAGGGCGGAAAACGGCTCGTCCAGGAGAACCGCTTCCGGTTCCGCCGCCAGCATGCGGGCGAGGGCGACGCGCTGTTGCTGCCCGCCGGAAAGCTGGTCCGGGAGGTTCCGCTGCAGCCCTTCGAGGCGGAGGCGCCGGATCCACTGTTCGACCGCCGCCGCCTTGTCGGTTGCCGTGCCCCGGACGCCGGCGGCGATGTTTTCCGCCACGTTCATGCGGGGAAAAAGTGCGTAGCTTTGGAACAGGTAGCCGACGCGGCGCTGTTGCGGGCGGATATCGATGCCCGCCGTGGAGTCGTAGAGAACGCGGCCGTTCAGGACTATCCGCCCGCTGTCGGGCGTTTCGACGCCGGCGATGCATTTCAGGATCATGCTTTTGCCGCAGCCGGACGGGCCGAGCAGGCCAAGGACGCCGCCCCCGCTCCGGAAATCGACGCGGAGATGAAACCTGCCGAAACGCTTGTCGATGCTCACTTCCATACTCATCGGCGCCCTTTCCGGATTGCCGTGCGGCGTTTTTCGCGGGCGAGAAAATAGTTGAGCAGCCCCGCCGCCACGAAGGAGACGGCCACGATGACGATGACGCAGTCGCGGGCCGCGTCCATGTCGCCCGCCGCCACGGCCGAGTAGACGGCCAGGGGAAGGGTGCGCGTCCGCCCGGCGATATTGCCGGCGATCATGGCGGTGGCGCCGAATTCGCCTATGCCCCGGGCGAAGGCAAGGACCGCGCCGGCGGCGATGCCGGGCAGGGCGGTCGGGAAGGTTATGCGCCAGAAAATGCGGCGCTCGGAGAGGCCGAGGGTGCGGGCGGCGTGGATGAGATCGGGATCGACCAGTTCGAGCGCACCCCGGGCGGATCGGTACATGAGGGGGAACGAAATGACCACGGCGGCGAGAACGGTCGCCGACCAGGAAAAGGCGATGCGGTAGGCGAAGAAATCGATGAAGAATTTTCCGACCGGACGGTTGGCGCCGAACGCGAAAAGCAGGAAAAACCCGACGACGGTGGGCGGCAGCACCAGGGGAAGGGTGAACACGCAGTCGACTCCGGCCCTGACGCCGTGCGATCGCATGCCGGCGACCCAGCGGGCGGCGAGCAGCCCGAGAAAAAAGGTGGCGACGATGGAAACGGCGGCGGTTTGAAGCGAGACGAGAAGGGCCGGCCACAGCATGAATGATGTCCTTGATTATTTCGCGGCCGCGAATCCGTATTCCTCGAACACGGCCATTGCTTCGGGCGAAACCAGGAAAGCGAGGAATTCCTTCGCCAATTCCGGCGCCCGGGATTTCGCCAGCATGCCGACCGGATACAGGACGGGTGCCTTGAGGCTGCCGGCCGGGGCGGAGGCGATGACAACGGCGCGTTTGGTGGTGGCGGCGTCGGTGGCATAGACGATGCCGACGTCGGCGCTGCCTTCGGCGACCCAGTTGAGCACTTCGGTGACGTTGGTGCCGAGGCTGGCCTTGGCGGCGACCTTGTCCCAGACGCCAAGCGAGGCGAGCGCCTCTTTCGCGTACTGGCCGGCGGGGACCGAGGCCGGATCGCCGACGGCAATCATGTCGGCGTCGAGAATGTTCTCGAATCCCGTCACCTTGCCGGGATTGCCCGCCGGGCGGATGAGCACGATTCTGTTTTCCAGCAGGTTGCTGACGCTGGCGGGTTCGATGAATCCCTTGTCCTTGAGCTCGTTCATCTGTTTCGGGGCGGCGGACATGAATATGTCGGCTTCCAGGCCGCTTTCGATCTGGGCTTGGAGCTTTCCCGAACTGTCGTAGGTGGCTTCGATTTTCACGCCGGGGTTGTTCGCCTCGAACAGGGGGATGAGCTTGTCGTCGAAGGAATAGCGCAGGCTTGCCGCCGCGGCAAGGAGAAGCCTGGGCTGTTCGCCCGCGCGGGCGAAGGGTGCGGCGAGAGCGGCGGCGAGAATGAAAGCGGCAAGGGCGTTGCGCATTGATGATCTCCTCTGAAGAAGATGTTGGCTCGTTATGTTTTTCCAAGGATAACGAAATGTACTGTACCCTCCCTTCCGGATTACGCAAGAAAATTGTTTTTGAATGAATATTCGCGTTCCCGCTTGCCATGCGAGGCGGACGGATTACATTGTGTTGCCATACGGTTGGGTTCAATCAATCGTCCCCCGAAAGGCGACCGCCATGAACTACAAGTTGACTTTGCGCCTGCTGAGCGACGGCAAGGCGTTTTTCGGCCCGGGCGTCATGTGCCTGGCGGATCATATCGAAAACGGCCTATCCCTCCGGCAGGCCGCGCAGGAAATGGGCATGTCCTATTCCAAGGCCTGGCGCATCGTGACCGATTTCGAGGCGTTGGCCGGTTTCCCGCTGGTGCGTAGCCGGCGCGGCGGCAGCGGCGGCGGCGGTTCCGACCTGACTCCGGAAGGGAAACGCCTGCTGGATGGATACCGGGCCTTTTTGAAAAAAGCGACCAAACAATGCGATCGTCTTTTCGAGGAATGTTTGGGATGAATCCACTCCGTTGTTTTGCATGCCATTCCTTTCCCGGAAGCGGCCTCCCACCGATGGGCGCCTCCCGGTAAAAAAAAAAGTATTATTATTAAAACAAAAAACTTGACAATGCGCGAAAGTCAGGTAGTATACTTATGTTTTACTAATAAAACATATTGAGCGATTGCTTAAACGATATCTTCGTGCGTGCCGCCGGAACGGGCGAGTGAAAGCGATCGCTTTCTCCCGTTCCGGGGCTTTTGCATCAATGCATTTGACCACCCCGGCGGCCGCAGCCCGAGAGGCTTGCGGTTTATATTTATTTTCCCCGGCTGTTTTTCTCCCGTCTTGCCGCCTCCATTCGTGATTGATGTTTCCTCTGGCGGTAGGTCAATGGTGTGATTCGTTATAATATGAAAATGCCATGCAACTCGGTTTCTGCGCGCCATTTTCGTCATTCCGTTTTTTGGCAAATTATGCTTTGCACTTTCCCGCTTACGCGTTATAACTGAAAGCCGTCTCGCGCATTCCCGCAATTGAAGCGTTTTAAGAAAGTTCGCGAACCTTCATGATTCGCGAGCCTTCATAAAATGATACGAGGTTTGGGCCTGGTGCAGTTATTTTGTAACAGCCCTTTTCATGATTCCTGTTCGCAACCGGTGTATTCGTCCGCATACTTAAAAGGAGATGCCATGAAATCGCATTGGAAAGCGTTGCTGTTGGGAATGGTGCTGTTCGTGTCCGCCGCCGCCGGCATGGCGGGGGAAAAACTCATCATCTACACCTCCATGAAGGAATCGCTCATCGGCGGTCTGTGCGATTTGTTTGTGAAGCAGAACCCGGGCCTCGCCGTCGACTACCAGTCGGCCGGCGCCGGCAAGCTGATGGCGAAAATCGCCGCCGAGCGCGAATCCGGGCAAATCCTCGCCGACGTCATCTGGACCAGCGAAGTGCCGGACTTTTTCAAAATGCGCGCCGACGGCATTCTCGCCAAATACGAGTCGAAAAGGGCGGGCGAGGTGTTCAACCCGTTCGGCGCCGAGTATGACGGCCATTTCATCGCCGCCCGCCTCGGCACCCTCGGCATCGCCTACAACACCCGCTTCATCAAAACGCCGCCGGAACAGTGGTCCGATTTGACCAAAAAGGAATACAACGGCGCTTTCGGCATTGCCAACCCGGCCCTGTCCGGCACCTCGTTCATGAGCGTCGCCATCCTGGCCGACAAGTTCGGCTGGGAATTCTTCGAATCGCTGGCCAAGAACAAGGCCCGCATCGGCAAGGGATCGGGGCAGGTGATTGACGACACCGCGTCGGGCGATCTGGTCGCCAGCCTGGCCGTCGACTACATCACCAACGACAAGATTTCGAAGGGCGCCACCATGGCGCTCGTCTATCCGCCGGAAATGCTGGTCGTGCCGAGCCCGGTGGCTATTTTCAAGGATGCCCTGAACATGGAGCCGGCCAAGAAATTCGTCGATTTCCTGCTGTCGAAGGAAGCGCAGGAAATTATCGCGGCGGAAGGCACCCTGCCGGTCAGGGCGGACGTCCAGGTTCCCGCCCAGTTCAAAATCCCGCCGGCCGCCGAAGCGATGAAGCGCGCCATCCCGATCAACTACCAGACCATTCTCACCCAGAAGGAAACGCTGGTGAAGAAGTTCACCGATGTCATGCAGGGAAGGTAGTAAGTCATTTCATCCCCGGGGAACCCATGGCCACCATTCACGTCCAAAACGTCTCGAAAGCCTACGGCGCCCGCCAGGTGCTGTCCAACCTGTCCCTGACCATCGAACACGGCGAATGCTTTACCCTGCTCGGCCCGTCGGGCTGCGGAAAAACCGTGCTTCTCCGCCTCATCGCCGGATTCGAATCGCCGGACGCCGGTTCCATCCGCATCGGCGACACCGTGGTCTCCGACGTAGCGGCCGACATCAACGTGCCGCCCGACAGCCGCGATCTCGGCGTCGTCTTTCAGGACTACGCGGTCTGGCCCCACATGACCGTGTTCGAGAACGTTTCGTACCCGCTGAAGATCGCCCGGGCGGAGGCGGGCGAACTCGCCAGCCGCACCCTGGACACCATCGCCATGGTCAACATGGCGGGGCTGGACAAGCGCCTGCCGTCCGAACTGTCCGGCGGCCAGCAGCAGCGCGTCGCACTCGCCCGGGCGCTTGTGGCCAAGCCGACCCTTATGCTCCTGGACGAACCGTTGTCCAACCTCGACGCCAACCTGCGCGAGGAAATGCGTTTCGAAATCAAGGAGCTGCAAAGGAAGCTCGGCATCACCGTCCTCTACGTCACCCACGATCAGGAAATCGCCCTCGCCATTTCCGACCGCATGGCCGTCCTCGACGCCCAGGGCGCGGTGCGCCAGATCGGCGCGCCGACCGAGATATTCGAACATCCGAAAGACAGCTTTGTCTTCAATTTCATGGGCATAGCCAACTTCCTGCCGGTGCGGCGGAAGGACAACGATTTCGTCGTCGGCGACGGAACCCAGCCGGTGCCGTGGCGGAAGCCGGAGGGCGGCGCGGCCGAATGGGTCGCCGGCTTCCGGCCGTCGGACATCGCCATCGGCCGGGCCGGGGAGGGCGGGGGAGGCGCGCTGGCGGGCGTGGTGCGCCGCGCCAGTTTCCTCGGCGCCATGATGGACTATCTGGTCGAGGTGGACGGCGCCACCCTGCGGACGGCGGTGGAAACGCACGAAGCCATCGCCCGCGACCTTATGTTCAAGGAGGGCGAGCGCTGCGCGCTCCGCTTCAACAACCTGCATTGGTTCGACAAACAAAGCCTGGCGGAGGTGGGAACATGAGCCTCGACAAAAAAAAGCACGGCGGCCTCAGCGTCGCCCACCTTATCCTGTTCCTGTCCATCGGCATCCTGGTGGTGGTGGTGGCGGTGCCGGTGCTGCTGATTTTCCTCAACGCCTTTTTCGCCGGCGGCAGCTTCAACATCCGGGACGTCGGGAAAATCCTCGGCGAACAGGACACCTACGAAGCGCTTTTGAACTCGATCATCATCGCCACCGGCACCACCATCGGCAGCACGGCGGTGGGCACCTTTTTCGCCTGGCTGGTGACGCGGACCGACATTCCCTACAAAAGCCTGATGAAAGGCATGTTCCTTATCCCGTTCATGCTGCCCTCGTTCATCGGCGCTTTGGCGTGGAAAATGCTGCTGTCGCCCCGGGCCGGCTATATCAACCGCTTTTTCATGGACGCCCTCGGCTTCGACGGCCCGGTGTTCAACGTCTACAGCTACCTCGGCATCGTCATGGTCGAGATAATGTATTTGTTCCCCTTCGTCTTCATCCAGGTCTGCGGCGCGCTGGAGCGGATGGACCCGACCCTGGAGGAATCGGCCCGCATTTCGGGGGCGGGGCTGTTCACCATCACCCGGAAAATCACCATTCCCCTGGTGCTGCCGAGCATCCTGTCCGGCGCCCTTTTGATTATGCTCTATTCGATGGCGCATTTCGGCACGGTGGCGGTCCTCGGCATCGAGAACGGGATTTTCAACATCCCGACCCTCATCTATCAGCGCATACACGAAAGCGCCGGCAACTTCGCCTCCATCCGGACCGGCACGGTGCTGGCGTCTATTCTCGTCGTCACCGCCGGCTTCATCATCTGGCTCCAGAACCGCATCCAGGGCAAGGGCCGCTACCAGATTATCGCCGGCAAAAGCTTCCGCCCGATGGAACTGAAGCTGCGCGGCCTCCGCGTCCCGCTCATGATTCTGTGCTTCGCCTACATCGCCTTCACCATCGTGCTCCCGACCGTTGTCATCTTCCTGGTCGGCGGCCTCCGCACCTACGGCCTGCCGTTCACCTGGGAGAATTTGTCCCTCGAAAACTACCGCTTCGTCCTCTTCGACTACAAGGTCACCAAGGACGCCATCTGGAACAGCGTGACCCTCGGGCTGTCGGCGGCGGTCATCACCATGTTCGCCGGCGTCATGATTTCCTACGTCATCGTCAAGATGAAGGTGCGCGGCAAATGGCTGCTGGAATTCCTCGGCATGCTTCCCTTCTCGGTGCCGGGATCGGTCATCGCCCTCGGCGTCATCCTGGCGTGGAGCGGCAAGTACGGCGTCAACATCTATAATACCGTTTGGATCATCCTGGTCGCCTACATCGCCCGCTACATGGCGTTTTCCCTGAAAGCCAATTCGGCCGCCCTCGAGCAGGTGCACGATTCGCTCGTCGAGGCGGCGCGGGCGTCCGGTGCCACCATGTGGCAGGCGCTGAAGGATATCGTGCTTCCGCTGGTGAGGCCGGGCATGCTGGCCGCCTTTTTCCTCATCTTCCTGCCGTCCTTGCGGGAACTGACCGTATCCATCATGCTCTACGCCCCGACCACCCGCACCATCGGCGTGGCGATTTACACCCTGAACGAGGACGGCGAAACGGTGCGGTCGGCCGCGATGGCCGGCATCACCCTTATCCTCATCGTCATCGGCCAACTGCTGATCAACCGCCTGACCAGGAAAAAGACGGGGGCGTAAGGAATCCAACCATGTCCTATGTGCGATTGATAAACGTCACCAAACGCTTCGGCTCGGTCACCGCCGTGAACGATCTGAACATGGAGATCGGCCGGGGCGAATGCTTCTCGATGCTCGGCCCTTCCGGCTGCGGCAAGACGACCACCCTCCGCATGGTCGCCGGCTTCGAGGATCTCGATGTCGGCGAAATCCACGTGGGCGAGCGCCTCTTGTCGTCGAAGCGGAAAAACTATTATCTGCCGCCGGAAAAGCGCGATTTCGGCATGGTTTTCCAGGCTTTCGCGGTGTGGCCGCATTTGTCCATCTACGAAAACGTCGCGTTCCCGCTCCGCATCCGCCGGCTGTCGTCGTCCGAAATCGAGAAGCGGACCAAGGACGCCTTGTCCTCCACCAACTTGCTCGACGCCGCCGCCGGAAGCCCGGCCGATCTGTCGGGCGGCGGCAAGCAGCGGGTTGCGCTGGCGCGGGCGCTCGCGATCAACCCGGACGTCATGCTCCTGGACGAACCGCTGTCCAGCCTCGATCCGCATCTCCGCGAGGAAATGCGTTTCGAAATAAAGGATCTGCAGCGGAAATACGGCTTTTCCATCATCTACGTCACCCACGACCAGTCCGAGGCGATGGCCTTGTCCGATCGCATCCTGGTCATGCGGGACGGCGTCGTCCAGCAGATAGACACGCCGCTCCGGGTCTACAACCGGCCGGCGAACCAGTTCGTGTTCAGCTTTATCGGGCTGTCGAATTTCCTCACCGTCGGGATGGACGGGGCGGGTCTGAAAACGACGGACGGCGACATCCCGCTTCCCGCCGAATTGACCCCGCCGCCCGAGCTGGCCGCGTCGGGAAAGCCGCTTTCGCTCGCGTCGTGGCCGTCGGAAATCAATTTCGCCGCCTCGGGCGGTCTGCGGGGCGCGGTGACGCGGAAATCGTTCCTCGGGGAAATAATCGATTACCAGATCAAAATCGGTTCGCAGGAAGTGCGCGTGCAGAAAAGCCGCCGCGCGCCCGGCCCGGAGGCGGGGGAAATGTGCGGGTTGTCGTTCCCGCTGCCGCACTGGTATCCGGCGGAAGGATAAGGTTTTTCACACCGCCGTGCTTTTCACCTCCGTCTTGCCGTGGAACGACGGGTTGGTTTTTCCGGATTTCCTTCTTTCGTTCTTGCATTGGTACATGCGGCGATCCACCTGTTCGAGCAGTTCGGTAATGCTCACTTCACTGGCCGGCGAGTACATGCCCGCTCCGACGCTCAGGGAAAGAATATACGGTCTCTCGCCCCGCCCGTTGTGTTCGGCCGTGATTTTCTCCGCGCGGTAGGTGAACGGTTCGGCGCTGTCGCAGTTGCGGATGATGACGAGGAATTCGTCCCCGCCGTAGCGGGCGATGAAATCATGCCGCCGCGTCGCGTTCCTCAGGACCATGGCCGCGTCCTTCAGCGCGTTGTCGCCCTCGTTGTGGCCGAGATTGTCGTTTATCCATTTCAGATTGTCCAAATCCACCATGAGAAACAGGTAGCCGACGTTCCTGCCCATCCGCTCCAGTTCGGCGATGTATTCGTTGCAGCGGCGGCGGTTCGGGAGGCCGGTGAGGTCGTCGAGGCAGTAGTCGGACTTGACGATGAACAGGTAGGCGAACAGGAGCGACATGCTGAAGAACGGCCACAGCAGGCGGCTGCCCGGCACCAGCAAATCGACCGCGCCGGACACGCCGGCCGGCAGGATGGAGAAAAAGAGCATGACGAACTTTTGCGCGCCGATTTTTCTGTGGCACAGGACGAAGTCGACAAGGGCGACGACAAACACCGAATAGACCGCCAGCACGCGGATAATGTGCAGCGAACCTCTATGGTACATGTTGTTGCCGTCTATGTAATAATAGAAGCCGCGGCCGATATTGAGAAAAAGCGCCGCCATGTTGAGGGAGAAAAGGACGAGCATGATGGCGCCCAGCTTTTTGAGCCGGCCGGTATCCCGGTTTACATAATAGTCTATGAAAAGCGGAATGGCCGCGAAAGCGATGAACTGGAAAATGAAAAACAGGAAACACGAAACGTCCACCATGATTCGCATGTCCACGCCCGGCATGCCGCTGCGGGTCGTCGAAACCATTTCGGCCAGGATGGCGAGAATGGCCGATCCGGCTATCACCTGCATGCTGCCGCGCTGAACCGGGTCGGCTGCCCGATTGCGGGAATAATCGGCCAGGACCATCAGCAGCGCACCCAGCGGCGCCAATAGCAAATTCATTTCGGAAATGACATTCATCCGGTTATCTCGCTCAAATCGATATTGCCGGCATAGGCGGTTGCTGCTCATTTCCCCGCCACGAGGGGCTGCGGCTGTAGGATACATTTATTCCATTGTATCGAAAGTACCAGCTATGGCAAAATTTTGCCAACTTTTTTTGCAACACGCATCGTTTTTTATGATTAATCCTGAACGTCATGGACGATTCCGCAGGATCGAAAAAAGGTGATCCGCTGAAACGAAACATCTTGGAAAAAGCGGACAGGGCGGATTTTCCATTATCGCGCATGGTTACATTGATTTATTCGGAGTCATCATCCGAGGCCGAATACAGGCGGAAGCGCGACAACATTTGCTGCAATTCTTCCGCCTGGCGGGAAAGCGTTCCCGCCGAAGACGCCATCTGCTTGGCGTTCCGCGAATTTTCCTGGGTGACGGCGTCGATGCGGCCGAGGCTGTGGACAATCTGGGACATGGCGGACGACTGCGCGTTAGACGCGTCGGTGATGCTTTTGAACAGTTGGGCGGCATAGGTGGTGGTTTCGACGATTTCCTGGAATTCGCGGTCCGAATGCCCGGCCAGCGCCGTTCCCTTTTCCATCAGTTCCAGCATGGCGGCGACCATTTCCTCCGTCTCGTGGGCCGCCTTGGCCGACCGCGAGGACAGGCTTCTCACCTCGTCCGCCACGACGGAAAAGCCTTTGCCGTGCCTGCCCGCCCGCGCCGCCTCCACCGACGCGTTCAGCGCCAGCAGGTTGGTTTGGAACGCGATATCGTCGATCAGCTTGGCGACGGTGGCGATTTTCTTGCCGGCTTGGCGGATTTCCTCCATGGCGCAGGCGAGTTCGCTCACAGCCTGGTAGCCGCGGGAGGCGGCGCCCTGGCTGTCGACGGCCAGCCTGGTGGCGTCCTGGGCGTGGACGGCGTTTTCCTGCGCCTGCTTGTCGACCGTTTCGACGGTTTGCGAAATCATGCCCAGCACGCTTTCGGACGTTTCCACGCCCTGCGACACCGACACCGACACTTCCGACACCGAGGTGGCGCCGTAGCCGACTTCCGTCACCGCCTGATTCACCTGCGAGAGCGCGTTCTTGTTTATCCGGATCATGGCGTTCAGCGCTTTCCCCAGCATGTCGAGTTCCGATCTGAGGGGAATGGAGCGGGTATAATCGCCGGAAGCGATGGCGTTGGCCATGTCCAGCTCCTCCCGGCGCGACAGGGTGAGATCCTGGAGCGAGCGCGCCAGCAGCCCGATTTCGTCGTGGCGTTTCCGCGCCGCCTCCGGAACGTCGTTGGACGCGATGTCGCCGATGGCCAGTCGCGACATGTGTTCGGCCATGTTCTTGATCGGGCGGCTGATATGCCACGCCATCCAGATGGCGATCAGGATGACGATGATGGTGAGGACGCCGGTGGTGACTGTGAGCCGGGCCAGCGTGTTCTTCAGGTTTTCGTTGATGGAGTGGACCAGCCTGACTTCCATTTCCTTGGCCGGCTTGGTGAAATAGTCGAGCCCGGAACCGATGGCGACGAAGCCGAAGCCGCGCCGCGAATTGCCGTTGCCCGCCGACGGCGCGTATTGCCCGGTGTAGTAGGGGATGGCGGCGGCGGTGTTCAGCTTGTACAGCCCGCTCCAGAGGATGTAGAACGAGCCGGAGCCGCCGGCGCCGGTCAGATCCATCCAGCCCGTGCACTGCGGCGCGTTGTTGAGATAGCGGCCGTCGAGCCCGACCAGTCCGGCCTTGGTCAGTTCGGCGGCCGGTTTCTTGGTGCGCGACTGCTCGTTGAATATCGGGTAGTCCTTGACGTAGTCGGTCCATTTCTTCATGCCGCTTTTCTGCCAGCCGGCGTATAGGGACGCTTCGAGCCACGGCACCTGCGGATCGCCCGTTTCCGGATCGAAGCCGACGATGGAATGGTGGCGCGGGTGGGCGATGCTTCGGCACTTGTAGTCCCAGATGAACGCGTAATTGCCTTCGTAGGCGGACGAGAGTTCGGTATAGCGTTCGTCCATCGGCGTGATATGGTCGACGAACTCCATGATGTGATCGTGGTTCAGCGCCAGCGTGACATAGCCGATGATTTTGCCGTTTTCGTCCGCGACCGGCGTGGCCCAGCGGACAATGCCTTCGAAGCGGCGGCCGTTGGGGTTTTCCATGCCGGCGAACGCCTGTTCCTCCGGCTTGTACTCGATGGGGTAGCCGCGATCGGCCGCCGCTTTCGCCACCTTGGCGGGCGTGTACATGCCGATGAAATTGGAACCGACATAGGCGCCGATGACGTCGGAAACATATATTTGCCCCGGGCGCAGGTTTTTCAGCGCGGGGAAATAGTTTTCCGCCTTGACGTAGGTGTTTTCCCGCTTGGACACGTCCTTTTTGGCCGGATCGGGGCGGAAATGCCGCTTGGGCGAATCGGGCGGGACAATTTTGATCGATTCCTTGCCGTCGAGGCCGACGAAGGTGATTTCGTCGTAGATGGGGATATTGGAATATTCGAACGAACTGGCGGGGACGGAATGGAAGCCGTCCATATCGTTGTTTTCGACATTGGTGGAGACGGCAAGCTTGCCTGCCGGCGGTTTCTCGGCGTCTATCCACGAGCCGCCGTCGGGGGCCAATTCCCAGCGTCCCTGTCTGGTCAGTCTTTTTCTGGAATTGGTCGCGAACGCGGCGTAATTCTCCTCGGTCGGTTCCAGTTTGGCGAGATAGAGAATGTCGTCGTCGCGGGCGTAGAGGAAGTCTGCGACGCGCAGGGCGGTGTCGGTCGTCATGCGTTCGATATTTTTGACCGCGCTGGCGTTGAGGGAGGCGGTGGAATCGCTGATGGCGATTTCCCGCAGCGTTTCGCCCAGCAGGAGAAACTGGTGCCAGGCGAGGATGGCGAGCAGGACCAGGGGGATGACTTTCGCCAAAAGAAAGATGCCGATGAGCTTTGTCTGCATGGACAGACTGTAATGCCCTTCCAGCCTATCGAATTTTCGGGTATGGTTCCGCGATTGTTTCATTTTTCCCATTTCCCATGTATCCATGCATCCCACCTGGAATTATACCATACAAATTCGGTTGGCGACAAGGTAAAATAACGGATTTACGTTGATCCCGCCGTCTTGGTTACATCGGGTAGCTCATTTATTCGAAAGGAATCACTGAAAGCTTTGCGACGTCTTCGGTCCCATGAAACGCATGATGCGCAAAGGGCCGGTTCCGTCATTGGCAATGCTGAATTCGCGGCAGGAGAAGGGAATGAAAAATTGATCCCACTGCCCTATCGGCAGGCGGATCCCGTCGTATTCCATTCTTCCCTTGCCTTCGAGTACACACATACCATGAAAACCGCCTTTTCCCGATGCGGACAAGGCGCCGCCGATGGTCAGTCTGTCCATGCGGAAAAAATCCGTCGCATCGTAACCGACCAGGCATTCGATCAGGTGGGAGTCGGTCTTTTTGATTATCCGTGGCGGGATCAGCCATTTGCCCGCCGCCTCGTCGGCCGGAACGCCGACGTACCGGAAGCATTCGAACATGCGATCGAATCCGAGGCCGTTGTGGATGGAGCGATCGGGCAGATCGGGGCCGTTGGGGCTGGTGCGCTCGAGCCGGATGGTCAGATCGGTCGGCTCCTGGATTTCGACAATGAAACAACCGGGGCCGATGGCGTGCGGCGTGCCGCCGGGGACAATGTATGTTTCGCCCGCTTTCGGCGAGATGCGGTTCATCATGGCCAACATGCCGGCGCTGTCCTGGCGGTGGAAAAGGTCTTCCAGCTTTTTCCTGTCCGCGCCCTCGCGGAAGCCGAGGAACAGGGCGGGCGGCTCGTCGCCGTCGTCCCGGAGGGCGAGAATGTGCCAGCATTCCGTCTTGCCGTACGGCGAGTCGAACAGGCGCCTGGCCGTTTCCTTGTCCGGATGGGCCTGAATCTGGAGCCGGGACTGCGAGTCCAGGAGCTTGACCAGAAATCCCATCGCGGTTCCGTGTGCGGCGACATGGGCGGGGCCGAGCATTTTTTCGGGATGCGCGCCGATGATTTCCTTGAGGGTGGGGCGGGCCGGATCGTCCGCCAGCCGGCACAGTCCTTCCTCGATATTCTCCCGCCCGGCGTTGACCGCGCGGGTGGTGGAAATCATCCATTCCTCGGGAAAAGGCCCGTCTTTCGGATCGGAGACGCCGTGAATGATGTCCAGCGTTCTGCCGCCGCGCCACGTGCGCCACACCCGTTCGCCTCCGACTTTCAACGGATGTTCGTAATATTCCATTGTCTGAGCCCTCCGGGTTGTTTGTCGATGGCCGCGCCGGCCGTGATGCTATTGATAGCCGCCTATAATTCATTGTCAATCGTATTCGGGAATTCGGGGACATGTTGCGCAATTGGCGGTTCAATTGCGTTACGTGTCCCCGAATTCCTAAATGTTGCTGCCGGTTTCGGGTGTATACCCAAAACATAGTGGTTCTCGTAAACGTCCGGCGATACCCACCTTGTTTTCTCTCTCGGGTCGTTGACAATGACCCTCCTATTGTACGCCGGGCACGACGTACGTCTAATGAGGTTAGAGTCCTCTGCGAGCCGTGGTGAAACGGAATCGCTAGCCCAAGGCCAATGCGTCGCGGTAACGCGGTGTGTGAAGGAAGCCGGCGGCAAAACTCGGACGGGACGAACAGGAATCGGATACTA
>JAVBRW010000233.1:0-6552 GCA_031547475.1 Planctomycetota bacterium | reverse complement strand
TTCGCCACTGGCCCGAATGCGGAGATGAATACCTATTCCCGATTCGCCTATTCGGAAGCCTCGACTGATTATACTGCCCATTCCTATCAGAAGGTGCGGATCCGGACGCTCGATATCGGGGCCGACTACGATTTCAAGAACGCATCGCGCTGGACACCCTTTGTCGGCGTTACCGGCGGTTTTGCGTTCATTTCGCATTACGGCAACACCAGTGTGATTGGCGAGACATCTTCGCCCTCTTCCACCACCCAATGGGGAGGCGGGTACACCACCAGGCACCGCACCAACGTCACCATCGGCAGCCGCGCCGGCGTCAAGTTGAAAATACATGACAGAATCACACTTTCCCTTTACGGATCCTACTCCTATTTGGGGAAAGTGCCTTCTTATGGATACGATGCAACTTCCTCTTCCCCTACAATCGCGAACCCCATCCACGTCAAGACCAACAAAATCACAGCCCACCAGCTTGATCTCAAAGTGGGCGTAAAAATTTGTTTCTAGCGCGGCATACAATCCATGCCAGACTCATTATGGTTTTCGGGAAACGTCATTCCCAACCCCGGACCCTCTTGGGCCCGGTTTTTCTCTCTTTTCATTAAAAAATGGACACTAATCCGGTTTTCTTCTATTATTATAATGTGGACGTTTGGAGTAAATCACACGGCGGTATGTTTGATTTTCTCCAAAAATCCACATAAAGGAAATCCCTAACGGCGAAAAAAAACGTAACATCAGCCGCACCGGCGACACTATCATGATGAAACGGGAAATGGAGACCGCCGGCGAAAAGCGCCGAATCCGAAAGAGTCATTCACGCAGAAGCGAAAGGAATACACCATGAAGAAGATCATGATTCTCGCACTGGCCGGCGCCGTAGCCATCAGTTCCTTCATCACCCCGGCCATGGCAATCGAACAGATGGGACAGATCGAAATAACCGAACAGCACCGGCGCGGCAGGGGTGGGCGGCCGCCTCCCCCTCCTCCTCCCCGCTATTATGACGACAGGAAACACCACCGTGATTCGTCCAGCGACTGGGTCGGATTCGGCATCGGCGCGGCCATCGGCGCCATTATCGGCGCCGGCGTCGCTTCTTCGTCCAGTTCGAGCTCAACCTACTATTACGAACCCGCCCCGGCTCCGGTGGTGGTGGTCCCGGCCCCGCAGCCCACCATGATCTACGATCCGGCCTGCAACTGCTACTACTATGTTTACCAATGAGGCGGATTGACATGCCCGGCCGCGCGCACGCACACAAGCGAACCTCGATAGATCTTCCCCAATAGCCGCGGATTTCACTCCGCGGCTATTTTGTTTTCCGAGTTGACATTTTCTCCGAAACTCGGCAAGATGGTTGTCATGAAGACGAGAGCGCGGAAAACGGACAATTCAACGACACGCATTCACAAAGCTTTCTGCGAAGCTTTTTTCAAAATACAAAACTTCGGCGGTGCCATCAATACGACAACTGCGACACCCCGCGTGCCGCGCGGAACGCCGGACAACCGGCCCGATCCGCGCAAGCGGCCGCAATGCGCCCAAACCAGATGACAGCCGGGCCGGCAAGGCCCGCGAACAGGCCACCTTTTTAAGGAGATTGCGAACATGTTGCGAAAACTCTTCATGGCGGCGGCGGTACTGGCATTTGTCGGCGGCTCGCTCCGGGCCGGCGAAGTGGTGATCGGGAATCTCCAGGATCTGAGCGGCCCGACCTCGGTCCTCGGCAACGCCGTCACCCGCGGCGTCGAACTGGCGGTCGAGCACGTCAACGGTGCGGGCGGCGTCGACGGCAAGAAAATCAAGCTGGTCACCGTCGACACCAAGGGCAACATCCAGGAAGCGATCAAGGCGTTCAACCGCATGGTCGATCACGACGGCGCCGTCGCGGTCATCGGGCCTCCGGTGTCCAACGTCGGCCTCGCCATCGCCCCCATCACCGACGAAAAGAAGATTCCGGTCATCGCCAGCTTCGTCGACCCGCGCGCCATGGTCCAGGAAAACGGCCAGCCGCGCGAATTCATTTTCGCCATCCAGCCCTCGAGCGTGCAGCAGGCCGAAATCCTCGCCAGCTACGCCCTCGACCAGCTCAAGCTGAAAAAGGTCGCGCTCCTCTACGACCAGTCCAACTCCTTCGCCGTCTCCATGGTGAAGCCGTTCGTCGCCTATGTCCAGAAGAACGGCGGCGAGATTGTCGCCGACCTGACCTTCACCAAGGCGGACAAGGATTTCCGCGCCCAACTGAACAAGATCAAGGATGCGGGCGTCGACTTCTACTACGCGCCGAACTACACCCAGGACATGGTCCTCATCTGCAAGCAGGCGAAGCAAATCGGCCTCGAACTGCCGATGTTCTCCGGCCTCGACTGCGCCCCGCCGTTCGCCACCCTGGTGGGCGATCCGGAAGCGGCCAACAACATCTATTTCGCCAACAACTTCTCGGACTCCGAACCGCAGCTCGCCAACGTGCGCGAAGCCTACCGCGTCAAGTTCAAGGAAGACCCGATCAACAAGGTCTACCTCGGCTACGACAAAATCACAGTCCTGGTCGAAGCGATCAAGCAGGGCGGCGGCACCACCTCGAAACAGATCACCGAAGGCATGAACAAGATCAACAATGTCCGCGGCGCCACCGGCATCATCTCCATCTCGCCCAAGGACCACATGCCCAAGGGCCTGTCCATGGTGCTGTACAAGATAGAAAAGGGACAGTACAAGGAAATCGGGCGGTACGTTCCCGAGATTCACAAGTAATTTAAGATTGTAGATTGTAGATTTAGGATTTATTCCCGGCCCAAACGCGACTGCCGGGAGTAAATCTTAAATCTACAATCATAAATCTTAAATCGCGGAAAACGAACCAATAAGGATTTACCATGCTCCAACACGCCCTTTTCGGCCTTTCCCTCGGCGCCGTGTATTCGCTGATCGCCGTCGGTTTCGCCCTGGTGTTCAACATCCTGAAATTTTCCAATTTTTCGCACGGCGGGCTGATGGGATTTTCCGCCTACTGCGGATTCGCCGCCTACATGTTTTTGTTCGACGGGCGCATGTCGGGGATTCCCCTGTTCGTCGCCATCCTGATCGCCGCCTCGATCGCCGGCGCCATAACGGCGGTGGGAATTGAGCGGGTCGGCTTTCGCCGGCTCAGGCGGAACAGCGCGCCGGTGATCTACTATTTCATCTCCTCGATCACCCTCGGCATGCTGCTCGAAAACATCATCACCCTGGTGGCGTCCAGCAATTTCTACTCCTACCCGGTGTTCTTCGCCTCGAACCGCATCACCGTCGGCGGGCTGTCCTTCGCCGTCACCGACATCGTGACGCTGGCCTGCTCCAGCGTGGCGCTCGGTTCGGTCCTCCTGGTGCTGTACCGGACGAAGCTCGGCCTCGCCATCCGGACGGTGTCCTTCGACGTCAACACCTCGAGCCTGATGGGCATCAACCCCGATTTCGTCGTGTTCGCCACCTTCGGCATATCCGGCGTCCTGGGCGGCGTGGCCGGCGTGTTCCTCGGCATGAACTACACCCTTTACCCGCAGCTCGGACAGTTGGTGGTCAAGGGCTTCATCGCCTCGGTCATCGGCGGGCTCGGAAGCATCACCGGCGCGGTGGTGGGGGCGGTGCTCCTCGGCATTGTCGAAGTGGTGCTGATAGGCCAAGTCGGCTCCGGCCTGACGCCCGCGTTCGTGTTCGTCATCATGCTGTGTTTCCTGCTGGTGCGGCCGCAAGGCATATCGGGGAAGATTGTGCAGGAAAAGGCGTAGCTTTTCGAATTCACAATTCACGATTCACAATTCACAATTTTCCCTTGTGTTCCGTGAATCGCAAATTGTGGCGCAGTCCCGCCGCGCGGTTTGGCGGTTTAATTGTGAATTGTGAATCGTGAATCGTGAATTTCCAAACAGGATGCACGCATGGGTTATATTTACACCGTACTGACGCTGACCGGCATCACCATGATCGGCGTCATGGGCTGCTACCTCGTCACCGGGCTGACCGGGCTGTTCTCGTTCGGCCAGGCCGCGTTCATGGCCCTGGGCGGCTATGTGTCGGCCGTGCTGGCGCTCCGCTGGCAGGTGCCGTTTCCGCTGGCGGCGGCGGCCGGGGTGGCGGTGGCGGTGGTGTTCGGGCTGCTGGTCGGGCTGCCGACCGTGCGGCTCCGGCGCGACTACATATCACTGGTCACCTTCGGCTTCGGCGAGGCGATTATCGCGGTCCTCAACAATTCGGCCCAGATAACCGGCGGCGCCGAAGGCTTGATCGGCATTCCGAAACGGGTCGATTTCGGCCTGGTGGCGGTGAGCGTCGCCGTCTGCATCTTCATGGTCGCCTGCTACAAGGGCTCGAAATACGGGCGGCAATGCCTGGCCCTCCGGAACGACGAACTGGCCGCGCGCTCCATGGGCATCGATGTCAACCGGCTGAAGCTGGTGACGTTCCTCTTCGCCGGCGCCCTGACCGGCTACGCCGGCGTTCTCTACGCGTTTTACGGACAGTATCTCGAACCGGGCATTTACAACTGGTCGCTGTCGGCCGAGTGGCTGATCATCGTCTTCGTCGGCGGCATCAACAGCCTGACCGGCGCCATATTTTCGGCCCTCTTGCTGACCGGCTTGCCGGAAGTGCTCCGTTTCGCGTCGGAATGGCGCATCATCATCTACTGCGTCATCGTGCTTCTCATCATCAATTTCCGCCCCAACGGCATGTTCGGCGAATGGGAGCTGCCGATCGGAAGGCTGTTCGGACTGGGCAGGAAACGGAAATAAAAATTTAAGATTGCAGATTGTAGATTCAAGATTTATTCCCGATGCAAACGTCACTGGCAGGAATAAATCCTAAATCTACAATCTGCAATCTTAAATCGTTCATTATTCCTCTGGAGATGCTACAGTATGAACGGTGTTTTAGAGGTAACGGGACTCAGCAAATCCTTCGGCGGCGTCCAGGCTGTGAACGATTTTTCCTTCACCGCCAAGGCGGGCGAAATCGTCGGCATCATCGGGCCGAACGGGGCGGGCAAGACGACCGCCTTCAACCTCATCACCGGCGTCTACGTCCCCGACGCCGGAACCGTCGTCCTCGACGGCGAAAACCTGACCGGCCTGCCGCAGCACCGCGTCGCCCGCGCCGGCATGGGCAGGACGTTCCAGAACATCCGCCTGTTCCGGGGCCTCACCGTTCTCGAAAACGTCATGACCGCCGCCGATCCGCACGCCGAATACGGCTTTTTCCGCGCCATCCTGTCCATGCCGAAAAAGCTCCGCGTCGACCGCCAGTCGGCCGACACCGCCCGCGAATACCTCGACATGGTCGGCCTGGCCGGCTTCGAGAACGACCGCCCCGAATCGCTCCCCTACGGCCTCCAGCGAAAACTCGAAATCGCGCGCGCCCTGGCGACGCGGCCCAAGGTGCTCCTCCTCGACGAGCCCGCCGCCGGCCTCAACCCGAGCGAGGTCAGGGACTTCATCGATCTGGTGAAAACGCTCCACGCGCAGTTCGGCTTCACCGTCCTTTTCATCGAGCACCGCATGGAAGTGGTCATGAATCTGAGCCACCATCTCTACGTCCTGAATTTCGGCAAGCTGCTCGCCAACGGCACGCCCGAGGAAGTGCGCCGCAACCCCGAAGTCATCGAAGCCTACATCGGCGAGGAGGACGAATCTTGTCCTATCTGACCGTCAACGATTTGAGCGTGTCCTACGGCCCGGTCGCGGCGCTCCTGGGCGTGAGCCTGGAAGTGCGCGAAAATTCCATCGTCTCGATAATCGGCGCCAACGGCGCCGGCAAAACCACCCTTTTGAACACGCTGTCCGGACTGGTGCGCCCGAGGGCCGGATCGGTCGAGTTCAAGGGGAAGCCGATGCCGGCCAAGCCGCACGCCATTCCCCGCCTCGGCATGGTGCATGTGCCGGAGGGGCGGAAGATTTTCGCCGGCCTGTCCATCGAGGAAAACCTCATGGCCGGCGCTTTCATCGTCTCCGACCCGGCGGTGGTGGAGCAGCGGAAACACGCCATGTTCGAACGCTTTCCCATCCTCGCCTCGCGCCGCGCCCAGCAGGCCGGCACGCTGTCCGGCGGCGAGCAGCAGATGCTGGCCATCGCCCGCGGCCTCATGTCCGATCCCGGCCTTATCCTGATGGACGAGCCGTCCCTGGGCCTCGCGCCTTTGGTAGTGCAGGCGGTGTTCCAGCTGATTCGGGAAATCCGCGACAAGCACGGCAAAACCGTGCTCCTGGTCGAGCAGAACGCGAAAAAGGCCCTCGCCCTGTGCGACTACGCCTATGTTCTCGAAAACGGCAGAATCGTCATGGAAGGCGACGGCAAAACGTTGTTGTGCGATCCGGCGATCCGGAAAGCGTACCTTGGCGACGCGGAGGTGAAGGCGGACGGGATTATGCTGTGATTTTTTATCACGATTCACAATGTGTAATTCTCCTCTTCACACTATAATAAACGCACCGCTCACTGGTAGGGGCGGGCCTTGGGGCCGCCCCCGGTTCGCGGACCAAAACCATGTTGCGCAGCCCAATCGTCGATTGGAGGCGGGCC
>JAVBRW010000032.1:0-4600 GCA_031547475.1 Planctomycetota bacterium | reverse complement strand
GTGCGCGTGCGATTTTACGCGGTCGGGGGGTAGGGCGGGTGGTAAGGCCTCCTTCGCACGACGGGGATTTCGTGACCAGGGATTCCCAACCAGGCGGGCGCGTGCGGTTGAACGCGGTCGGGGGGTAGGGCGGGTAGTGAGGCCTCCCAAGCCTGCCGGGGATTGCTTGACCGGCTTCCCCAAGACAGGGAACCCTTAAAATGGTTCCCGCCCCCTTCGGGCCTCGGGCAGGATCCGCCGGGACTTCCGTTCCCTTTCTTTCGGAAGGGAACGGGGGCGCCCATTGGAAGCGCGCGCCGCAATCCATGCCGTTCGGCGTTTTTTGCTGGAGTTTCCCCGGCGAACTGCTACATTTCGAAAAAGGACATCCATTCACCATTCTGACAGGAAAGGCACGCCATGTTGAAAACGCGCATCTCGCATCCGGAACTGCTCCAGGCCCTTGCCGAGGCCGGCCACGGCGCCCGCATTGTCCTGGTGGACAACAACTACGCCTTCACCGTCAACGTCAATCCGGCGGCCCGCATCGTGTTTTTGAACTTCACCGCCGGCATGATCAACGGCATCGACATTCTCCGCGCCCTGGCCGACACCATCGCCGTCGAATCGGCGATCTACATGGAGACCGCCGACGGCAAAATGCCGGACGTCATCAAGGAATTCCAGACCATTCTCCCCGGCGTCCCTTTCACGGGAAAGGAACGCTTCGCCTTTTACGATGAAGCCAAGGCGGACGATGTCTGTCTGCTCATCGCTTCCGGCGAAACGCGGCCGAGAGCGAATCTCGTCATGACGGTGGGGGTGGTCCGTGACTGACGAATTCCGCCTGGACGATGTCCGTTTCATGGAAAAGGCGCTGATCCTGGCCCGCAACGGCGAAGGCCGGGTATCCCCGAATCCTCCGGTCGGCTGCGTCCTCGCCAAGAACGGCAAAGCGGTCGGGCAAGGCTGGCACGACCGGCTTGGCGGCCTCCATGCCGAGGCCGCCGCGATCGCCGACGCCGGCGACGAGGCGAAGGGCGCCACCTGCTACGTGACACTGAGTCCGTGCTGTTCCACCGGCCGCCAGCCGCCGTGTTCCGACGCCCTGATTCGCGCCGGCGTCGCCGAGGTGGTGGTGGCGGCCGAGGATCCGAACCCGGCCAATTCGGCGGGCATCCAGGCGCTGCGGCGGGCCGGCATTCCCGTCCGCGTCGGGTTGCTTCGGGAGGAGGCGGAATATCTGGCGCGCGGCTTTTTCAAGCTGGTGCGCCGGCGCCTGCCCTATGTGACGCTGAAGTACGCCATGACCCTGGACGGCAAAATCGCCTCCGCCTCCGGCGACAGCCGCTGGGTGTCGGGGGGGGAAAGCCGCGATTTGGTGCAGGACATGCGGTCGCGTTCCGACGCCATCCTGGTCGGCGCCGAAACCGCGCTGGCCGACAACCCGCTTCTCAACGTCCGCGATCCGGTTCTCGCCTTGCGCGGCGGCCCGGACGTCCATCCCCAGCCGATGCGGGTCGTCGCCGACAGCCGGACGCGCCTGCCGGCCCATGCCGCCATGCTGTGTCCGGAAAACGGCCCGGGCGGCCCGGTTGTCGTCGCCGCCATCAAGGAGGCGCCCAGGCGGCGGGTGATGGAGCTGGCCGACGCCGGCGCCGAGGTCATCCAGTTCCCGGCCAGTTCGACCGGCCACGTGCCGCTTCGCGATTTGCTGCGGGAGTTGGCGGACCGGGGCGTCGCCACGGTGTTGTGCGAGGGCGGCGCGCATGTCGCTTCCGCCTGGTTGGCCGAACATCTGGTCGACGAGATCGTCGCTTTTGTGGCGCCGAAAATCCTCGGCGGCGGCCATGCCCTCGGTGCCATCGCCGACCTGGGCCTCGAGCGCATGGCCGACGCCGTGCCGCTGCGCATCGAGGAATGCATGCAGATCGGCGACGACATCATGATCCGGGCGCTGGTGGGTGAGAGGAATCCGGGGACATGATGTTTATTTGCCGGCGGCATGGCAAATAAATTTCGTGTCCCCGGATTCCGGCCCGCCGGTTTCAGGGAAAGGATGAAAAATCGCTTGCCAATGTCACCCGTCTTGCAATATAATCGAAAATTTCGCCTGAGGCGGATTTTATTTTATTGATTTATTGAGTGGCAACATAAGGAGCAGCATCAGCATGACAGCCGGAACCATGGAAACCACTGCCGCCGACATCCTGTTGGCCAACAGCCTCGATCTGGAAGCGTTGTTTTATCTCGACACCCTCACCTGCGCGCGGGAGGGCTGGGCGGCGGAAATCGAAAAGCTGATTCCCTCCCTTTCCTCCAAGCCCGACGCCGAGGCGCGCATCGCCGCCGCCTGGATGGCGGTGGGGAATTGGGAAAAGGCGGTCGCCCACGCCGAGAAGGTTCCCAATCACGCGGTCGGCGCCATGATCCTCGGCCTCTACCAGGAACAGCGCGGCAACAACGAGGAAGCGCTGAAACATTTCCAGAAAGCGGCGCAGGCCGCGCCCACCGTGGCGCCCTTCGCCCTGAAGCCGATCGACTCGCTCCGGCGCCTCGGCCGCCTGGACGAAGCCTCGGCCATGGCGGAAAGCCAGAAAAAGCAGTTCTCCGACAAGGCGGAACTCGATTTCTACCTTGGCCGCGTGCTGGAGGATTCCGGCCGTTACCAGGACGCGCTCGATCGCTACTGCCATTCCATCGACATCAACCCGAATTTCGCCGACTGTCTGTTCCGCGCCGCCTATCTGGCCGATCTTCGCGGCCTCGACGCCCTGGCCAAGGAATTTTACAACCGCATCGGCCCCGAGTCGAACCGGGTCTATGTCAACGCCTGCCTCAACCTCGCGCTTATCTACGAGGATGAGGAGGAATACGAGAAAGCGGTCACTTGCTGCCGCCGCGCCCTCAAGATTGCGCCGCTGAACCGCCGCGCCAAATTGTATCTGTCCAACGCCGAAGCGGCCGCCAACATGTATTATTCTCCCGAGGAGACCAAGCAGTCGGAGCGGATGGAAGCCATTCTCCGCGTGCCGGTGTCGGATTTCGAACTGTCCGTCCGCAGCCGGAACTGCCTGTCCAGCATGAATATCATGTGCCTGGGCGACTTGATCAAGCGGACCGAGGCCGAGATGCTCGCCTACAAGAATTTCGGCGAAACCAGCCTCCGCGAAATCAAGGAAATGTTGGCCGCCAAGGGCCTCCGCCTCGGTATGATGCGCGAAGACGCCGCCACCCGTCAGGTCATGGAGCGTCAGCGCCGCAACGCCAACACCGAAATTCTCAACAAATCCATCGACGAGCTCGAGCTGGGCGTTCGCTCCCGCAAGTGCATGGAGACCATGGGCATCGCCACCATCGGCGATCTGGTTTCCAAGTCCGAGGCCGACTTGGCCGGCGCCCGCAATTTCGGCCGCGTGTCGTTGACCGAGATCAAGAAAAAGCTGGGCGAGTTGGGGTTGTCGTTCAAGGAAAGCGAGTAAAAGTGAATCGTGAGGAATCAGGGGACATGATGTTTATTTGCCGGCGGTATGGCAAATAAATTTCGTGTCCCCTGAATCCGGCTCCTGAATCGTGAACTTGTTTTACAGAAAGTTTTTCGTGTCCCTACGCCTCTTCGCCCTTTCCGATCCGCACCTTTCTTTTTCCCGTCCCAAGCCCATGGATGTTTTCGGACCGCGTTGGGACAACCACGCGGCCCGCATTGCCGAACAATGGCGGGACGTGGTGCGGGACGGGGATATCGTGCTTGTGCCCGGCGACATTTCCTGGGCCATGCGCCTTCCCGAGGCGGTTCCCGATCTGGAGTGGCTAGCCGCGTTGCCGGGACGGAAAGTGCTGGTGCGGGGCAATCACGATTACTGGTGGTCGTCCCTCGGGAAGATGGCGAAGCTTGCCCTTCCCGGCCTGTTTTTCATCCACAACAACCATGTCGTCATCGACGGCGTCGCCATCGGCGGCAGCCGGTTGTGGGATTTTCCCTTTGTGCGCTGGAATTGGGGCATGCCGCCCGATGCGGAAAAACGCGAGCCTGTCCACCAGGCCGATCGGCCGGAAGATCCGGAAAAAATCCGCGCCCACGAATTGGAGCGTTTGTCCGCCAGCCTGTCTGTTCTGCCGGCGGACGCGCTGTTCCGGGTCGCGATGACGCACTATCCGCCCATTGGCGAAAACGGCTTGCCCACCCCCGTCACCGAACTCATCGATTCGTTCAATATCGATCTCTGCGTTTTTGGCCATATCCACACCCCGACCGAAGTCCATCGCCCGGGCGAGGATATCCGCGTCGGTAAAACGCGGTATGTGCTGACTTCGAGCGATCATGTCGGGCATAGGCCGTTGCTGCTGAAGGAGTGGTAGTCGGTGTGGAGTAAATTTTTAATATTTAAAAATTTATATACGGAATCAATGTGTGGTATTCATCACCAATGCCATAACATTCAGCTACGTATTGATCTAATATTTCCTTTTGTTTTTCCAGGTCGGTGTTGGTCGCGGCCGCTTGTTCGCATGCGCGGTACGCTTCGATCACTTTCGTCATTGCGTTTTTCGGCGGATTCTCCGGAACCGGTAAGCGGCGCATCTCATGGAGGTTGATATTGTTGTTTCCGCTGGTCAGTCG
>JAVBRW010000286.1:0-4121 GCA_031547475.1 Planctomycetota bacterium | reverse complement strand
GGAGACGCGTCTCCGCGCCGAGTGCGCCGCGCACACCTTAAACGTCATCCCGGCGTCTGAAACGCCGACCCGGGCAAAAAACGGGATCTTGTGCCGGGATAATCTCGGCATAGACAATCGCTACACCTGAAACCCGGAGTGACATTTACGAAGTCGAAATCAATATATCCGCAATCTACAAGCTTGAATCTTCAATCCATCATAAAGGCTCCCGCATGCACCGAGACACCCTCTTCTCCCGATGCGTCGATTTTTTCATTCAACACAAGGTCGTCACGTTTTTCCTGGTCATCGCCGTCTCCCTTTGGGGCGTCCATAACGCGCCGTTCGACTGGTCGTTCCGGGGCGTGGAACGCAACCCCGTGCCGGTCGACGCCATTCCGGACGTGGGCGAAAACCAGCAAATCGTCTTTGTTGACTGGATGGGCAGAAGCGCCGCCGACATCGAGGAGCACGTCACCCGGCCGCTGACCACCGCCATGCTGGGCGTCAGCGGCGTCAAAACGGTGCGCGGCTCGTCCATGAGCGGCATGTCGTCGGTGTACGTCATCTTCGACGAAAAACTCGACTTCCACGCGACGCGGGCCCGAGTGATGGAAAAACTGGCCAGCCTGCCGCAAGGCGCGCTGCCGGCCGGCGTGCAGCCCGCCCTGGGGCCGGACGCGTCGCCCCTCGGCCAGGTGTTCTGGTACACAATCGAAGGGCTGGACGGCAAGACCGGCGAGCGCATCGGCGGCTGGGAACTGACCGAACTCCGCGAAATCCAGGACCGCCTGGTCAAGCCCGCCCTGAGCGCGGCGCCGGGCATAGCCGAGGTGGCGGCGGTCGGCCACGGCACCAGCGAATACCGCATCGAACTCGATCCCGACAAGATGCGCGAACGCAACATCACCATGCCGCAGATCTACCAGGTGCTGGAAAAGAGCGGCGACAACCTCGGCGTCGGCACTTTCGAGATCAACGGCGTCGAATATTTCATCCGCGCCCTCGGCGCGTTCCAATCGGTCGGGGAAATCGAAAACACGGTGGTCGGGAAAGGGGAGGGCGGTCCCGTCCGCATAGGCGATCTCGGCCGCGTCCACCTCACCCTCGCCGGCAACATGGGCGGCCTCGACCGCTTCGGCGACAAGGCGGTGGGCGGCGTGGCGGTCGCCCGCTACGGCGAAAACCCGCTGGAGGCGATACGAAACCTGCGGGAGCGCATCGCCCAGCTGGCGCCGTCCCTGCCGGAAAAAACACTGCCGGACGGGCGCGTGTCGAAAGCGACGCTGGTGCCGTTTTACGAACGTTCGCAGCTTATCGGCGAAACGCTCTACACCCTGTCCTCCGCCATCCGCCAGCAAATCCTCATCACCGTCGTGGTCATCGTCTTCATGCTGATCAACCTCCGGGCCGGGCTGATCGTGTCCCTCCTCATGCCGCTGTCCGTGCTGATCTGTTTTATTCTGATGCGCCGTTTCGGGGTGGACGCCAACCTGGTGTCGCTGTCCGGCATAGCCATCGCCATCGGCACCATTTCCGACATGGGCATAATACTGTGCGAAAACATCATCAACCGCCTGCGCACCCGCGATGACGAGGAGCGATCGGCCCACGCCGTTTTGGCCGCGACCGTCGAGGTCGGGAGCGCGGTGATGACCGCCGTCGCCACCACCATCGTCGGCTTTTTGCCGGTCTTCGCCCTGACCGGGCCGGAAGGGAAGCTGTTCAAGCCGCTGGCCTATACCAAGACATTCTGCCTCATCGCGGCCATCGCCGTCACCCTCGTCGCGCTGCCGGCCCTGGCGCACCTCCTGCTGGCGAAGGGGGAGAAGCCGTACCCGTTCGGCAAATGGCTGAAAACGGCGGCGGCGCTGGGCGCGGGGCTGGTATTCTTTTACTGGGGCTATTGGCTCGCCGGCTGCGCGCTGGTCGTCCTGGCGGCATGGCTGCTGTTCGGGCACTTGACGCCGGAAAGTTATGCGCGGCGGCTGACCTACGGGTTCGCCCTCGCCGCCGGGCTGGCGTTCGGGCTGGTGCTGGCGGGCGACTGGATGCCCTTGGGCCCCGGCGTCGAACTGTGGAAAAACGCCCTGTTCACCTGGGGCCTTCTCCTCGGCGTGTACGGGCTGATGGAACTGTTCATCTACCTGTACCCGACCTTCATCGCCTTTTTCCTCGATCACAAGCTGGTGTTTCTCGCCTTGCCGCTGTGCCTGTGCCTGCTGGGCGCGACGGCCTGGCTCGGGTTCGAACGGGTGTTCGGCATTGTCCCGAAGGCGGCCGGGCTGGCCGGCGCCCGTCCCGACCGCATCCGCGCCTGGGAACCGTGGGTGTACCTGGCCCACAAGTTCCCCGGCCTCGGCAAGGAATTCATGCCCTCGTTCGACGAAGGCACCTTCCTCTACATGCCGACCGTCATGCCGCACGCGTCGCCCCGGGAGATCGAATCGCTCATCAACCTCCAGGATCGGCGCTTCGCCGAAATTCCCGAAGTGTACGATGTGGCGGGGAAATACGGCCGCGCCGAATCGGCCCTCGATCCGGCGCCGCTGTCCATGTTCGAAACCGTCATCAGCTACCATCCCGAATACGCGCAGGACGAGGTCGGACGCATACTCACTTTCGCGTTCGATCCGGCCGGGACGGATGTTTTCCGCACCATGGCGGGCGAGCCTGTGATGGACGGGGGAAAGGCGATCCCGACCAAGGGGCGCTTTTTCCGCGACAACGACGGCAAGCTGATTCCGGACGCCAACGGCAGGCCGTACCGCCAGTGGCGGCCGCGCATCCGCACCGTCGGCGATCTGTGGAAAGAGGTGGAAAAGGCGGGCGCCATCCCGGGCATAACCGGCGCCCCGAAGCTTTACCCAATCGAAGCCCGAATGGTCATGCTGCAGACCGGCATTCGCGCGCCGATGGGGATAAAAATCCAGGGCGACAACCTGGAACACATCCAGAAGGCCGCCGACGCCATCGAGCATGCGCTCCGCCGTGCGCCCGGCGTCAATCCGGCGGCGGTGGCGGCGGACCGCAGCCTCGGGCGCCCGTATTGGGAAATCCTGCCGAAACGGGACGCGCTGGCGGCGCGGGGCATAGCCATGTACAACTTCGAGCATTTCCTCGAAGTCGCCATCGCCGGCACCATGACGCCGGCCTGGCTCCAGCAGGATCGGACCCGCATCCCCGTGCGGCCGCGCTACGCCGAAGCGTTCCGCTCCGGCCCGGAGGAACTGGCCAAGCTGCCGGTGCCGTCGCCGGACGGCAAGGTGACGCCGCTCGGCGAGCTGGCCGATTTCCGCTTTGTGCAGGGTCCGGAAATGATCGCTTCGGAAGGCTCCCGGCTGGTCGCCTATGTCGTGTTCGACCGCCAGCCCGGCCTGGCCGAGGTGGAGGCGGTGGAATCGGCGCGCGATTGGCTCCTGGAACAGCGGCGCTCGGGCCAGTTGGCTTTGCCGGACGGCGTTTCGTATTCGTTCGCCGGCTCGTACGAGAACCAGGTGCGGAGCGAAAAAGTGTTCGCCGTCATTCTCCCGGCCGCGCTGGCCGCCATTTTCCTCATCATTTACCTGCAGTTCCGCTCGATGAGCGTGACCTTCATCCTGTTCGCCGGCGTTCCCCTCGCCCTGTCGGGCGGCATGATTCTGCTGTGGCTGTACGGGCAGGACTGGTTCCTCGGGCACACCGTGCTGGGGGTCGATCTCCGGGAACTGTTCCATGTCCGGGCGTACAATCTGAGCGTGGCGGTGTGGGTCGGGTTCCTCGCCCTCTTCGGCATAGCCACCGACGACGGCGTGGTGATGGCGACCTATCTCGAGCAGACGGTCGCCCACGACAAGCCGGCCACCATCGCCGAAGCGCGCGCCGCCGTCATCAAGGCGGGCATGCGCCGGGTGCGGCCGTGCCTGATGACCACCGCCACCACCATCCTCGCCCTCCTGCCGGTGCTGACCAGCGGCGGGCGCGGCTCCGAAATCATGATCCCGATGGCCATACCGTCGTTCGGCGGCATGCTGCTGGCGATGATCACCATGTTCGTGGTGCCGGTGTTCTACTCGTGGATGGTGGAGGGGAGGGTGGGGAAAAATTCATGATTCACAATTCACGATTCACAATTCACAATTAAGACGAAGAATTCATTA
>JAVBRW010000207.1:0-4088 GCA_031547475.1 Planctomycetota bacterium | reverse complement strand
GTGAAATCGGCGCCGAGGCGGTCGAGGAGCGCGTCGGTCACCGGACCGATATTGCCCTTGGCCGTGCTGTCGAAGGTGGAGCAGTATTTGAAATAGTATTGACGGCAACCGTTCCGGGCCAGCCATTCGAACGCGGCCAGCGATTCGGCCACAGCCTCTTCCGGCGGAGTGGAGCGGCTTTTCAGGCTGACCACGGCGGCGTGGGCGTCGGTGCGAAGCGAAGCCCCGGGCACGCCCATCAGTTGAATCGTGTCGAGACCGCTGTTAGCCAAAAAACCGGCGATATCGGTGGCGCCGGTCAGATCGTCGGCGATGACGCCTATGTGCATGGCGGTTTCCTTTGCATAGTTCGCGCAGTGGCATGTTCCCATTTGCCATACCGTAATGCATGTGATGGAAATGCGCAAGCGGGATGCGGGATGTTTCGTGAAGTTTTTGATGCCGCCGCCCTACACACATAAAGCGGCGCGCCATTCCGAAGGAACGCCGCGCCGCCCGAAACACCGGTTGCATTGTGTCGTCAGTTCAAATGCGCATCACTCCCGCCATGCGCTCCGCGTATTCCTGTTCAATCCGGCCGGGTTGGTACGATTCATCGTATTTCGCCCCATTGGGGACGGTACCGAGCATCATCGCGGTGAAATACCTCCGCAGATCGAGGAGCCGGGGAGCGGCGCGCTCGTGAATGGCGGAAGACAGCAACCGGCTACGACGGGGTTGCCGCACAAAACGGGTTTGGAAAAATCCGTTTTTCGCCTTTTCCATGCGGCGGGCGGAAGTTTCAACATCGATAACGGTGGAAGCGTCCATCGAATGATACATGCCGGGTAAAGCGCCGTAATAGGGCAGCGAAGATTGCGATGCGCTTCTCCGCCTTGTTTCCAGCCTGGCGTTGTCAGGCCTTCGCGTCGCGTATTGTATGCCCTTGCCCATGATTTCTCCTGTTGATGATAAAAGCATATGCGTACAATCCGGCCCTTGTTTTCCCTCACGGCCACGCATTCCCCCTTGTCCGTACAGCTCCTACACATCAAATCGTCGGGGGGATTTTGGTTGTCAACATCAACCAATATTGTTCACTGTCACCAACATTCGTAAAATCATTCTACTTTCTGGCGTTTTTCATACTTTAATAGGCGGGTATATCCACTATGGATTGTTTATGTGGTATGGTTTTGTCGAATATATCAAAATAGAACGAGTGTTTTTTTTGAATTACCGAAAGTTTGCAGGAGAGCGCATTCGACAATCACGTCGAGACGCGCACCACCAACTCGCAAGGCAATTGCACATGCACGGGCGACAGGGCGGGCTGCGCCAGCCGATCGAGAAGCATGCGCACGCCCTGGCGGCCCATCAGGCTGACCTGCTGCCGCATGGTGGTGAGGGGGATGGCGAGATTTTCCATCATGTCGATGTCGTCGAAACCGATAACCCGCACCTGGTCCGGCACGTTAATTCCCCTCCGCGCCAACGCCTGTAAAACGCCGACCGCGATCAAATCGCAGCCGCAGCAAATGGCGTCGCCGGCGAAACCGTCGGCAAGCAGCTTTTCCGCCGCTTCGCGGCCCGCCTCCATGGTCGAATCCGCTGCGTGGCGGACCAGCGCGGGATCGAAGCCGATGCCGAGGCGACCAAGCGCCTGCCGGTAGCCTTCGATGCGATCATTGCCGCTCTGGCTGTCGGCCGGCAAACCGATGTAGTGGATTTTCCGGGCGCCCCGGCCGGCCAGGTATTCGACCGCTTCGCCGCCGCCCTTCCGGTTGTCGGAGGTGATGCAATCGACCTGGAACGGCGAGGAACGCATCAAGAGCACCATGGGGATGCCGAACGAGCGGATTTCGTTGTAGACATCGATATCGATCTTTTTGGGCGCGGCGAGAATGATGCCGTCGATGCGCTTGTTCAGGATGGTGGTGATGCATTCGCGCTCGCGCTCGGGGTTCTGGTTGGTGTTGGCCATGATGATGCTGTAGCCGGCGGCGAACGCTTCGTCATCGATGCCTTTGAGCATGCGCGACAAAAGAAGCTGGGACGAATCCGACATGACGACGCCGAAGGTGCTGGTCTTGTTCATCCGCAGACTTTTGGCAAGCAGGTTCGGCGTGTAATTGAGCTGGCGGATGGCCAACTGGATGCGTTCGGCCGTTTCCTTGGACACGCCTCCCTTGTTGTTGAGGAACTTCGACACCGTCATCGGCGTGACGTCGCACAGCTTCGCCACATCCTTGAGGGTGGTTCGCTTGACCGGGGCGAGACGGGAGGAACGTTTTGTTGGCTTGGCCATGAATTATGTAATTTAAGATTGTAGATTGTAGATTTAAGATTTGTACTCAATTTACCGTTTGCGGTAGGAATAAATCTTAAATCTACAATCTACAATCTTAAATCCTCCTATAAGGTGACTCCATCCTTGAAAATGGCGAAATCGCGGATCCCGTGTTCCTCGTTTTTGGTCGGACGGCCGGAAGCGGTGGCGATGACCAGTTCGGCCAGCTTGGCGACCAGCTTGTCCATTGACTCGCCGGCGGCAAAGGGGCTGGCGTCGAAATCGATCCAGTGCGATTTCCGCGTCGCCAGATCGAGATTGGACGACACCTTGATGACCGGCGCCGGGCCGCCCAGCGGATTGCCGCGACCGGTGCTGAACAGAATCAGGTGGGCGCCGGCCGCCGCCATGGCGGAAATCGACACGATATCGTTGCCCGGGCCAGACAGCAACGTGACGCCGGGTTTGGTGACGGTGCCGCCGTAGGGCAGAATGTCGACCACCGGGCGGGTGCCGCCCTTTTGGGTGCAGCCGATGGACTTGTCCTCCAGGGTGGTGATGCCGCCGTCCTTGTTGCCGGGCGAAGGGTTTTCGTAGATCGTCTGGTTGTAGCGGATGAAATACTTTTTGAAATCGTTGATCATGTCGACGCCGCGCTGGAACACTTCCTCGTTCACCGCGCGGTTCAAGAGGCTCCGTTCGGCGCCGAACATTTCCGGCACCTCGGTCAACACCGTCTTGCCGCCGCGATCCACCAGCCAGTCGGAAAAGCCGCCCAGGACCGGGTTGGCGGTGACGCCGGACAAACCGTCCGAAGCGCCGCACTTCATGCCGACGCACAGTTCGGAAACCGGGGCGGGAGTCCGCTTCGCCTTGGCCGCTTCGGCAAGGAGCGCCTCAAGGTGCGCGGCGGCGGACGCCATTTCGTCATCCTCCTCCTGCGCCGTCATGTAGCGGATATGGGCGCAGCGGTCGGGATGCGATTCCACCAGGATGCGGAAATCGCTCATCACGTTGTTTTCGCAGCCCAGGCCGATGTAGAGGATGCCGGCGACATTGGGATGGCGGGCGAGGTTGGCCAGCATGATGCGGGTGAATTCGTGATCCTCGCCCAACTGGCTGCATCCGTACGGATGGGGGAACCCGACCACATAATCGACGCCGGCGGGGCGGCGCGCGTTGGCTTCGTTGGCCAGCCGGGTAACCATCCAGTTGACGCAGCCGACGGTGGGGACAATCCACACTTCGTTCCGGATGCCGACTTTGCCGCTCGGACGGCGGAAGCCCTGGAAGGCGGGAATATCGACGGGGGCGGAGGCCGGACCGGAGGCGGGAACCGGGTGGTATTCGTAGGTTTCCTCGCCTTCCAGCGTGGTTTTGACATTGTGGACATGCACCCACGAGCCGGCCGGAATGGTTTTCGACGCGCGGCCGATGGGGGTGCCGTATTTCTTCACCAGATCGCCGGCGGCTATGTCCGTGGTGGAAAACTTGTGGCCGGACGGGATGTTTTCCTTGAGGGTCAGGCCGGAACGGATTGCCAGCCTGCCGCCCGCCGGGAGCGCCTCCAGCGCAACGGCGACGTTGTCGTCGGGGTTCAAAACGATGAATTTGCTCAACGAAAGATTCTCCTGGTGTCGTTTTCCGAAAAAAGGGTTATTCTTGCCGGGTATGCTTTTTGTTAATCGAATCGCGCGGGTACAGTCCCATAGCACATGTTTTGCCCGCTGGCCCCCGGCTCAACTTCCCGCTTTTTCCCCGGGTCAACGAGCGCACGCCGGGGTGACGTTTGTGGGGGTGTGCGGCGTTTTTTGGCGAG
>JAVBRW010000059.1:0-5866 GCA_031547475.1 Planctomycetota bacterium | reverse complement strand
GTCCCATGTCGTCAATGTTTTCTTAGTCATGGCAGTCATCTCCTTGGTGCCGTCAACAAATGCACCATATAGATTCATTTTACTCGCTCATGACCAACATGGTGATTCCGGCGGGACAAACAATCGCTGCACCCCGCGCGGGAAGTTGTGCCGGGATAACTCGGGATTGGCCTCGACGGCAAGAAACCCAAGTACCATTGGAAATCACGGATTCAATAAGGGTGCGCGCAAAAATAAGTTGACTACTTTTTCACGAAAAACGCTGCGGCAGCGTGATTCTCTCGCATTCCGGTAATGACGTTATTTCTGCGCGGGTCATAAGTTCACAGCACCGCTTTCAAAAACGCCGCCAGCCTTTCGCTCTTTGGCGCGTCGAAAACCTGCTCCGGCGTCCCCTCCTCGACAATGGCGGCGTTGTCCATGAACACGACGCGGTCGGCCACTTCGCGGGCGAAGCCCATCTCGTGCGTCACCAAAACCATCGTGTAGCCCTGCGCCGCAAGGTCGCGAATGACTTTCAGCACGCCGCCGGTAATTTCCGGATCGAGGGCGGAGGTCGGCTCGTCGAACAACAGGATGGACGGCCGGAGCGCCAGCGCCCGGGCGATGGCGATGCGCTGTTTCTGCCCGCCCGAGAGTTGGCCGGGAAAGGCTTTCGCCTTTTTCTCCAATCCGACCATTTTAAGCAGATCGTGGGCGCGCGCGCGCACTTCGGCCGGGTTTTCCTTCTTGATGTCGATGGGGGCGATGGTGATGTTTTCAAGGCAGGTCAGGTGGCCGAACAGGTTGAAATGCTGGAACACCATGGCGGTCTGCATGATCAGCCGGCGGATTTCCGCCTCGGGACGGTAGCGGACCTCGCCGCCCGACGTCTCGGCCAGGATGGAACCGTTGATGGCGATGGTGCCGCTGTCGATGACTTCAAGCTGGTTGACGCAACGGAGAAGCGTCGATTTCCCCGAGCCGGACGATCCGATGATGGCGACGTGCTCGCCCCGGCGCACTTTCAGCGTCACGTCGTTCAGCGCGACGACTTCGCCGTAGCGTTTGTGGATATGCTCCAGGGTGACGATGTAGTCGGTATTCCCGTTCATACCGCCTCCTGCTCGTGCCGGGAATAGCGCTTTTCCAGCTTCTTGTAGACGATGGTCAGGACCAGGGTGATGGCCAGGTAGCAGCAGGCGGCCAGCACGTAGGCGGTGGTGTTGGTGTCCCGGTTGGCGGCGTCCTTGGCGACTTTCAGAAGCTCCGGCACCGCGATGGCGTTGGCGAGGGCGGTGTCCTTGACCAGGGTTATGGTCTCGTTGGAAACCGGCGGGATGATGCGCCGGATGGTTTGCGGAATGATGATTTTGAACATGGTGCGGGTGCGGGTGAAACCGAGCGTTTTCGCCGCCTCGTACTGGCCCCGGTCGATGGACTGGATGCCGGCCCGGTAGATTTCGGCGAAATAGGCGGCGTAGTTGAGGACAAAGGTCCAGATGACGGCGGGAAAACGGTCGAGGCGGATCAGCCCGACGCCGGTGTTGTTGGACAAGATGCCCAGCCCGTAATAAACGAAATACAACTGCAGCAGCAGAGGCGTTCCCCTGAACAGCCACACGTACACGCGGCAGAACGCGCGGATCGGCCAAAAGCGGCAGATGCTTCCGAGCGCGATGGGAAGGCCGAGGGGAAGGGCGAACAGGAGCGTAAAGAAAAAGATGAGGAGCGTCGTCCACAGGCCGCGGAGAAGCGCGGGCGTCAGGACGGCGATGTATTCGGGGGACAGGTTCACGCTGAAGGCACTTTCACCGAAGGGCGCGTTGAAAAAATTGCGGCAGCAATATGAAATAAGGACAACCAGAGGAAAACGTGAGGATTGCGGGGACATGATGTTTAATTATTCGGCGGTTTGAATAATTAAATTTCGTGTCCCCGCAATCCGGCTCCCTGCCGAAAGCCTTTCGGTGAGGAATCGGAATTCGGGGACACGAACTTTATTTGCCATACCGCCGGCAAATAAACATCATGTCCCCGAATTCCTCCACAACGGCTACTTGATCTCCAGAAGCAGATCGGCGCCGAACCATTTCTTGCTGATTTCCGCGCCCTTGCCGCTGGCGATGACGCGCTTCAGCGCGGCTTCGACCGCTTTGCACAACTGATCGTTCGCGCCGTTGTCGGCCTTGTCGCGGCGGAAACCGATGACATAGAGATCGTCGCCGAAATCGACCGGCGCGACCAGGAAATGGTTGCCCAGGTTGTTGTTCTTGTACTGGCCGAGAACCTCGTCCACCACCATGGCCTGGATGCGGCCGGCCTGCATATCGAGAATGCATTCGTCGTAGGTGTTGTATTCGTGGAGATTGTCCTTGATGGACGCGTACACCGGATTCGCCTTGATCGCCTCGAGGCTGGCCGAGGCGGCCTGGGTGCCGATCTGGTACTTGGCCAAATCCTTCATTTCGGCGATTTTCGCGTCGGGAACGGTCATGATCACCAGCTTGTTGTTGAGGTAGCTCTGGGACAGGGTCATGCTGACTTCGCGTTCCGGCGTGCGGGACATGCCGTTCCACAAACAGTCGACGTTCTTGGCGGCGAGCTCGAGTTCCTTGGCGCTCCATTCGACCGGCTGGAACACGACTTCCAATCCCATTTCCTTGCCGACCGCGTTGGCGAGATCGATGTCGAAGCCGACCAGGTTGCCGGCCGGATCGCGGAAGCCCATGGGGGCGAACGTATCGTCGAGGCCGACCACCAGCCTGCCCTGCTTGGCGAGGCCGGGAAGCTGCTCGCCGGCATGGACGCCGAAAATGCCGCCGGCGCCCGCGAAGACAAGAAGCGACAACGCAACCACGGAAAACACGCGTGTTCTGTTCATAGCCATCCCTCTTTCAATCGAGTCTGTAAAATAGGCAAACACGGGGAGGCGGCATTATACCACCAAACAAGGGTACCGTACAATCCTGAAAATCGAATACCCGGATTCCGGAGACGGGCAAGGAGCCCGGGGCGTCCCATAACATTTCCCCCTTCTCCCCGCCGTGCCACGCCATGCACTCCCATCCCGGGGAAAATACCGCCGTTGCCCGAAAAAAATCCCGGAACATTTGAAAGGATCCGGGGCGAACGGGAAAGTTATAGGACATGGGGGCAATTGGGCGGAACGTTTTACCGGGGCAACCGCCTTTCGGAACGGAAAGGGAAAAACCATGCATTCAGCCATAGCGAAAAAAATCGCGGCGGTTCTTTTCATGATTCTCCTGTCGACCGGCCTGCGCGGCGCGCCGGCCGCCACGCCGCGATGCGCGTCCGAAAACGAATACGCCGTGTTTTCCGGCGAAAGCGAAGGCAATGCCGTCGCCGTCTGCCTGCCGCAGGACTTCGGCATGCACGGGCGGTACGCGGCGCTGTTCTTCGAGCGCGAGGACGGCGACATCGTCCGCCTCCGCTGCGAACTCGATACCGAACAGCCCGCCGTCAGCGGAAAAACCGTTGCCCTGTCCGGCGGCGGCTACGCCTATATGCGTTTCCGCGACGGCGACAAAAGCTATATCGTCTATACCGGCATCGGCAATTGGAGCGAAAACGGCGGCAAAATGGCGGTGGCGGGGCTGGCCGTCGAAATCGGCGGCGCCGTGGCGGAAACGTTCGATCTGTCGAACAACCACGAATCCGATCTCGGCCCCGCCCTGTTCGAAATGCTCGATCTGCCGGTGGATTGGCAGGAGTTCGATCTGCCGCTGGAAGACACCGGCGCGCCGGCCGAAAACGACGACGAATGGGTCGCGTCGTCCGAAATTCTGTCCCATGCCCTGGCCGACGAAATGCGGGCCATCGCCGACGCCGGCCGGACCAGCGCTCTCCGTTACGACGGGAAGGGAACGGCCGCGGGACGGCCGTGCCACCTGTTCTCCTTCGGCGAGGACAACCCGGAAAAGTTCACCGCGCTCGGGCACTACGCCGTCGATGCCAAGGGCGATATTTATAAAATGGACGTAATCGGCGGCGGCGAGTATAAACTCTTCAAACAATAACCGAACTCCGTTGCCCGAAAGGAATGACATGCCGCTCCGCACTATTTTGCCTCTTTTCCTGCTTGCCGCCGTCTTCGCCGCCGGCGCGCCGGCCGGCGAATCCGAACCGGCCGTCAGCGAAATCCCGATGCGCTACAAACTGTCGCTGGACATGAAAGTGCCGCAAATCGGCGACGAACGCATCGACCCGCGCATACGGGAAGAGGCGGAGGAAATCGCCGGAGAATGCATCGAGCTTTCCCTCTACGACGTCACAGCCAATCCGGAACTGGCGGCCGACAGCGAAACGGAAATATGGAGCAAGCACATCGTCACCCGCGCGGCGGACCGGACCGTATCCATCGCCCTTCTTACCTACGTCCGCCACAAAGGGGAGGAACTGGCGGCATGCCGGATTGCCCCCCTCAAGTTCATGATCGAGACCGGCGAGGAACTCGGCTTGGTCAGCTTGTTCCGGGACGTCGACAAGGGCGTGGAACTGCTGTCGCAGCATGCCAAACGGCTTCTGACCGAACAATTGCGGAAGGAACGGCCGGAAATGCTGCAAAGCATCGGCGGCCTCCGCAACGACATCTGGCGCCAGAGCGGCTTCGAGCCGACCTACGAAAATTACAGCCTGAACACCATCGAGCCGGACGGCCTCCGGGTCTACTTCTACCAGGGCCAGGTGCTGCCCGACTTTTTCGGCGTGGTGAGCGTGGTGGTGCCGCTCGAACTGCTGCGGGAAGCCGAACCGGACACGGCAATATGGCCGGCCAAAGAGGGCGCGCCCGTCAAGGCGGGCGTGACCATCAGACTGGTGAACCGGACGCCTTTGGAAATAATCCGCGCCGACATGGAAACCACTTCCGACGCCGTCACCTCCGATTCCGGCCTGGCGGCGAGCGTCCTGCCCGGGCAATCCCTGACCCTCGGCGCCGGACCGGGCGCGGGCATCAAGAGCATCTATCTCGACATGGGATTCATGCATTTCCAATTCACCGATCTATCGAAACTGGCGGGCAGGGAATCGATGACCCTCGACCTCGGCTTCGACACCGAAAAGAGCGAGCCCTATCTCGAATTGGCGGAAAAGGGCGGCGAGACAATCCGCGTCGCCGGCGCCTACCAGTCGTTCCCCGCCGCCGGTTTCGATAGCTGGAAAGGGGTCGCTTTTTCCCGTCTCGTCGCGGCCGGCGACATGGCGGAGGCGCGCGCGCTGGCCGGCGGCGATCTGGCGGAAAAGGCCGACGGCGAAGTGGCGCTGAAAGTGGATTTCGCCGGCCTGTGGTGGATTGGCGTGATCCGCCCGACCCCCACCGACGGAGGTTTGTTCGACGCGGACAAGGCGCCGGTGGAGCAGGTGTTGATGCGGACGTCGGCCAAGACGGGAGCGCTCGAAGCCGCCCTGGACGCGGTGGCAGGCCTCGGTTACCGCCCGTGGATGGCGCAGCTCGAGGAAACCGGCGCCGCCGGCGCGCCGACGGCCGATCCGGCGAAATTCTTCGACGGGAAAACAACCGCCGATCAGGCGTGGCAACGGGTGCGGGACATGTTCGCCGCAAGCGCGCCGCTGGGCGATTCGCCCGAGGTCACCGCGTTGCTCATCCGCGAAAAGGATTACGCCGGCGCGCTGAACGCGGGCAATCCGGTGCCGGGCATCATTGTCCGGAGCAACAATTCGATCATGATCGAGATGCGCTATTTGAGCGATATCGCGGAGTTTTTGCGGGCGAATCGATAACGGAACGCGTCCTGTCGAAAACGAGCCGAAAACCGGTGGGGGGGGGGGCGTGGGGGGCGCGCGCGGGTTGGGGGCGTATGGGTGGGGGGAGGGGGATGGGTTTTGGAGAAGTGGGGGGGCGGCG
>JAVBRW010000170.1:0-18185 GCA_031547475.1 Planctomycetota bacterium | reverse complement strand
AGCCATCATAGCCAAGTTGCAATATCTTGTGAAGGATGCCAACGGCGACCCCGTGTTGGATTCCGATGGCAACGCTGCCGCCGTTTACCAGACCGATATCAAGAGGGACGGCGAAGTTCCGGTCTTCGTGGTGGACAAACCGCTGGACGGCGCCGGCATTCTCGTGGTGGCGGGCAACCTGCATGTGAAATCCACTTTCGCCTATCACGGAACGGTGATTGTTCTGGGCAGCTTGATCGTGGAGCCGACGGTGGGCGATTACTACTCCAAGGATGAAAACGGCAATTATCTCGACGCCAACGGAAACCGTCTCTTCCAGGATGATAAGACCGGCGAATGGTTCTACGTCGAGAAAACGTTGGATGAAAATGGCAATGTGATCGAGGAAAAGGCTATATTCAAGGACGAAAACGGCGATCCGCTTCAGCCGATCAAGACGGAGCAGTTGAAAGGTGAACTGATTGTCCAGGGGCAGCTGTTGGTTGACGGCGACGTTGACACCAAGTCTGCATCCTATGTCAATGCCAAAGGCGAGACAATCACTCGTGATGGCAAAATCGCCGTCGTGGCGAGTTCATCCGCCACCGATCTGATGAAGAATCTCCGCGATGCCGACGGCAACGAACTTGGGCGGTTTGCCACTTCCCGCGTTCTCTGGGATGTCAATGCCGAAGTGCCTGTCGACCACCTCTGGGGCAATTTGGCCGACTAGGCGCCAGTAAAAAGGAGTGTGTAGATGAAACCAGGACCGCGCCGCGCCCGTTGCGGATTCACTCTCATAGAGATGATGATCACCATCGTCGTGTTCCTCGTGTTTTTCGCCTTCATCTATTCGGGCATAGCCGGAACAATCCGCGTCACGCTCATGGAGAGCATCCGCCTTGACATGGACCACTCGGCCAACGAAGCGTTTCAGCGCGTAGCCGCCTACACCCGTGACGCGGTCCTGCCGGTTAGGAACAACTCCGGTTCGAAAACCGTTTTCCAGAAGCTGCTGAACGATGACACCAATGGTTTTGGCGATAACGCCGCAGTATGGGAAAACCATTTGTTCACCGGTTCCAATTTCCTGGCGTTCTGCACCACCGTTGACGGTGACGGCAGCGGCGATCGTCTCGACAACAACATGGTCCCCTATCTGGGCATCAACCGGCTTCCCATTGGGGGGGGGGGCCAATATTCGAGACGGTTTTGCGGTGGTGACAGGCGGCGACTACAATGCGGGGTTGGAGCTCACCGGGAATATCAATCCCGGCCTGAGCGCCATTTCCCCTTCAACGCTTCAGGTAAATAACAACCGGCTGGCCGCGTCGCTGAATTCGGTCAGTCTTTCCGATGGATCCTTCGCCATCATCCGTTTCGTCCCGTTTCGCTTGAACAACCAGGTAATCGGCAATCCGGTTGTGCTGACCGAAGCGTGTACGGGATGCGATTTCAATGACGATGGCGTCTTGGACGGCACAACGCAATATCATGTCGGGAACCTGGAGATTTACTACCCCCCCGTCACGGCGACCGATCCCGCCACAGGGGCCTCTTTCACCATGCCCGGGTCGACGGTCAATGTGACCGGGAAAAATATGATCCTTTCCCCCGCGTCGGGGAAAGAGGGGGTGGCGGGCTCCATCCCCCCCATCTTTACGCTGGTCAAAGTGCAAAAGGATGGCAGTTTGAGTCGGGGCGACACCGGCGATTATGACGCCATCCGCATGCAACTGACCATGTTCAATTTCTACGATACCGATCTTTTCCACGGCGGCAATCCGGGGAGCGACAGCATCGGAAGGAGCAAATACCGCATCAACTGGAGCCCCCTGACAACCAGGCGGTATGAAAGCCTCATCAGTCTGCGTTCCCTCGCTTATTGAGCGATGGGCCAATATGCGTTGAATCGCCGATTCCCGGGTGGTAAAAAGAAGTGGATTCCGCTATAATCATGTCATGCAAGGGGAAGCCGTCCGGCTTCCCCCGTTTTTTGTCCTATAGAGAAAACTGCCATGTCCACCTCCCTTCTCGCCGATCTCACTCCCGCCCAGCTCGCGGCGGTGACGCATGTCGACGGACCCATGCTGGTGGTGGCGGGGGCAGGCTCCGGGAAGACCCGGGTCGTCACCCGCCGCATCGCCTATTTGATCAGCCGGGGCGTCAAGCCGTGGCGCATTCTCGCCCTCACCTTCACCAACAAGGCGGCCCGCGAAATGCGCGAGCGCGTCGAGCAACTGGTCGGCGAGGCGCCGGCATGGATGGGGACGTTCCACTCCGTCTGCGCCCGGATGCTCCGGAACGACATCCACCTCCTCAACGACGGCCGCGACAACCGCTTCACCATCCTCGATCAGGGCGATCAGGAAGGGTTGATCAAGCAGGTGCTGAAAAGAATGGCCATTGACGACAAGTCGAACAAGCCGTCCGCCATTCTCGCCGCCATCAGCAAGGCGAAATCCGATTTCATCACGCCGGAAGGGTTCACGCCCGGTTCGTGGAAGGAGGAAAAAACCGCCGCCGTCTACACCGAGTACGAAGCTGCCCTCCGCCAGAACAACGCGCTCGATTTCGACGATCTGCTGGTGCTGGCGGCGCGGCTCCTTTCGGAAGCGCCGGAAGCGCTGGCCAAGTACCGCGCCCGTTTTCCGTACCTCCTGGTCGACGAATACCAGGACACCAACCACGCCCAATACCGCCTGTTGCGGGCGCTGGCCGGGTCGGCGGCCAATCTGCACGCGACCGGCGATCCCGATCAGTCGATCTATTCGTGGCGCGGCGCCGACTACCGGAACATCATGGATTTCCAGCGCGATTTTCCCGGCGCCAAACTGGTCAGGCTCGAGGAGAACTACCGCTCCACCCGCTTCATCCTGGCGGCGGCCAACCATCTTATCCGGCACAACCCGAACCGCATCGACAAGGAACTCCACACCGCCCGCGAAGGTGGCGACAAGGTAACGCTGGCGAAGCTCCAGTCCGATCGCATGGAGGCGATGTGGGTGGGCGAGCGCATGTCCGCGCTCCGCCGCGAAGGGACGAAACTCGGCGAGATGGCCGCGTTCTACCGCACCAACGCGCAGTCCCGGGCGCTCGAGGAAACGCTGATGCGCGAGGGCATTCCGTACCAGTTGGTGGGCGGGGTGCGCTTTTACGAACGCCGGGAAATCAAGGATCTTCTGGCGCATTTGAAAGTGCGGATCAACCCCCGCGATCTCGGCAGTTTGCGCCGCATTATCGAGAACCGTCCCGGCGTCGGCGCCAAGAGTCTCGAAAAGATCGCCGAAGCGGCCGAGGCGGCGGGCATGTCGGCGTTCGCCTTTTTGACCGCGCCCGATTTCGAGCTGCGCTACAAGGCGGCGCCGAAGATCCGCGATTTCGCCAAATGGTGCGCCAAGCTGGCGGAGATAGACATTTCCCGCGCCGATGTGGCGGTGAAGGAGGTTTTGAACCATTCGGGCCTTATCGAGGCGACGATTGCGGCGGCCGGGAAGGACGAGTTGTCCGAGGATCGTTTGGAAAACCTGTACAGTTTGTCCGCCAGGGCGGGGGAGTTTGTCAAGCTGCGTTTGGAGAACGCGCCCGAGGCGGACGCCGACGCCGGGGAGGAAGAGGTGAAAACCGCCACGGCCGTCGATTTGGCCGCGTTCCTGGAGGATGTGGCGCTGGTGGCGGATGTGGACGGCTGGGCGGGGGACGAGGACAAGGTGACGCTGATGACGCTTCACAGCGCCAAGGGGTTGGAGTTCGATCAGGTTTTTGTCACCGGTTTGGAGGAGGGGCTGTTGCCGCATCGCAATTGCCGGAACGACGAGGCGCTGGCGGAGGAGCGGCGGTTGTTTTATGTGGGCATAACGCGGGCGAAGAAGCACGCGTGGGTCAGCCATGCGGTGTCGCGGTTCATTCACGGCAATGTCGATTTCAGTTCGCCGAGCCGTTTTTTGGACGAGTTGCCGGGCGATGCGGTGGAGGAGGTGGATTACGGGGACAGTGTGTCGCCGGAGTATGGCTCGGGGTTTGGGAAGAGTTTTTCCGCCATCGGCCGGAAGCGGACGTGGTCGTTCGGGAAGGGCGGCGGGGACGCGTGGGACGACGACGCGTTCACGGTGGATGCGGATTTCGATCCGAATCCCGATTTCATGCCGGACGCGGAACCCGGGTTTGGCGGAGAATTCGAGTCGGAGGCGGCGGTGAAGCCGAAGGCGAAGGCGGTGGCGGCGAAACCGGCGCGGCAGTCGAAGTTCAGGGCGGGCGATTTGGTGCGTCATCCCGAGCTCGGGTCGGGTAAGGTGATATCGGTGGACAGGCGGAAGATCATGGTGCAGTTTTTTGCATCGGGCACGCGCCTGTTGCATGAGGATTTGGCCCAGCTGACGAAGGAATGAAGCGCTGCACAGCGAAGCCTTACTTGTGTTATCCAAGTAAACGTATACAATGACCCGAAGCGGCGCCGTCCAGGTGGACGGCGCCCTTTTCCTTATTCCATAGCGAAAGCGCAGCCGTGCTCGAACAAATGAAAAAGCGCATCACCATCCTCACCCTTACACTCTCCCATGGCGCCGTCGATTTCTACGTCGGACTCCTCGCCGTCGTCGCGCCCGGCCTCGCGCAATATCTCAACATCCCCATCGGCGATGTCGTCTTCCTCGTCGGCTTCGCCGCCCTCGCCAACAATCTCGCCCAACTCCCCGTCGGCTACATAATGGGAAAGCGGAACATGGCCTGGATACTCCCCGTCGCCGTACTCATGGCCTCCGCCCCCGTGTTCATGGGCTTCGCCCCCGGCCTTCCCGGCCTCTATGCGCTGGTCGTCCTCGGCGCCATCGGCACCGGCGTCTTCCACCCCGAAGCCGCCCTCGCCGCCCAGGACGAGGCGGGAGAGCATTCCCACATGGGCATCCCCATATTCATGGCCGGCGGCGCCGCCATCTACGCCATCGGCACGCCGCTCTCCATCAAATGGACCGCCTGGTTCGGCTTTTCCGCCCTCGCCTGGTTCGCCCTGCCGGGCATCCTGCTCGGGCTGCTGCTCCTTTCCCAATACCGCACCCTCAAGCGCAAACACCCGTCAATCGTCCTGCGCCCGCGATCCAAACGCGTCACCAAGGTCCAGGAAGGGCACATGTCCTACTGGCCGCTCCTCGCCGTCGTCATCTGCTGCAGCATCGCCAACGGTGTGTTCGTCTCCACCCTGTCGAGCCATTACGAACTCCGGTTCGGCCCCGAGGCCCGCGTGTGGGCCGGTTGGGTTCTGATGGTATGGGGCATATCCGGCGCCATGGCCTCTTTCGTCTGGACCGCCATGGGCAAAAAATACGGCATGTACCGCATCGTGCTCGTTTCCCAAATCGTCTCCGCGCCGCTGTTCCTCCTGCTGGCGTGGCCCGCTTCGCCCGTCGTCGGATTTTTCACCGCGCTGCCCTTCGCCTTCATTTCGCCCGGAGCCATCTTCCCGGTGGCCGTCGGCATGGCCCGGAACGCCGCCGGCCTGACGCAAAGCCTCAGAACCAGCATAACCATCGGCGGCACCTCCGCCCTGTCGGCCATCGCGATCATGACCGGCGGCAGGCTTCTGCGCGGCGGCATGTCCAGTTCGTTCCTGCTCGTCACCTGCGCCGCCTGCAGCCTGGTGGCGGTCGGACTGGCGATATGGCAGATTGCCACGGCGAAACAAGACCGGGCGCACGGCAAATAGCCATGCGCCCGAGGATTGAAAAAAAACCGAAAACTCAAGTGGCTTTGGTATAAATCCCGCCCGGTTTACACCGACTCCCCCAGATCCAACGGAGTAAAGGGCAGATTGAGCGAAAGCGCGACGTTTTCGTAGGTGCATTTGCCGGCATGGACGTTGATGGCGTTTCGGATGCCGGCGTCGCGGCGGCAAGCCTCCTTGAGGCCGAGGTCGGCGATCATCAGCCCGTACTTGAGGGTGGCGTTGGTCAAGGCCGTGGTCGAGGTCCGGGGCGTGCTGCCGGGTATGTTGGCGACGCAGTAGTTGACGACGCCGTCCACCACGAAGGTCGGGTTGTCGTGGTAGGTCGTTCTGGTGCATTCCGAACAGCCGCCCTGATCGACCGCGACGTCGACGATGACGCTGCCGGGCTGCATGTCCTTGAGATACTCCCGCTTGATCACCTTCGGCGCGCTCTTGCCGGGGATGAGCACGGCGCCGATGACCAGATCGGCGTCGATCAGCTCGCGGCGGATCGACGCCTCGTCCGAGTACAGGGTCTGGATGTGGTTGCCGAAGATGTCGTCGAAATAGCGGAGCCGGTCGAGGTTCACGTCCATCACCACCACCCGGGCGCCGAAGCCGACCGCGATTTTCGCCGCGTTCATGCCGACCACGCCGCCGCCGATGATGACCACCTTGGCCCTGGCGGTGCCGGGCACGCCGGCGAGGAGGACGCCGCGGCCGCCGAACGGCTTTTCCAGGCATTTCGCCCCTTCCAGCACGCTCAGGCGGCCGGCGACCTCGCTCATCGGGGTCAGGAGGGGCAGGGCGCCCTTGGCGTCGGTCAGGGTCTCGTAGGCGACGCCGGTCGTCTTCGCCTTGAGCATGGCGTCGGCCAGCTTCGCGTCGGCGGCGAGGTGGAGATAGGTGTAGAGTATCTGGCCGTTCCGCATCAGCGGGTATTCGTCGGGCAGCGGCTCCTTGACCTTGACGATCATGTCGCAGTCGCGCCACACTTCGGCGGCGGTGTCCAGGACGAGGGCGCCGGCGGCCTTGTACTCCTCGTCGGTGAAGGACGACCCGGCGCCCAGTCCGGCCTGGACATACACTTCGTGATCGTGGCGGCGGTACTCGGCCACGTTGGAAGGGGTCAGGCCGACGCGGTATTCGTGCTTCTTGATTTCGGTGACGCAGCCGATCTTCATGATGACCTTCTCCTTGCGGGTTCGAAGCTCTAATCTATGCCCAGGTACACTTTCTGCACCTGATCGTTCGACAACAAATCCTTTCCCGTCCCCTCGATCGCCGTCTCGCCGTTCGAGATGACGTAGGCGTAGTCGGAGAATTCCAGCGTCTTTTCCGCGTTCTGCTCGACGATGATGATGGAAATGCCGGTCTTGTTGATTTTCTGGATGAATTCGAAAATCTCGTCCACCAGCTTCGGCATGATGCCGAGGCTCGGCTCGTCGAGGATGAGAAGCTTCGGCCTCGACATCAGCGCCCGGCCGATGGCCACCATTTGCTGTTCGCCGCCGGACATGGTGCCGGCGAGCTGGTTCTTGCGCTCGGCCAGGCGGGGGAATATGGCGTAAACCTCCTGAAGCGTCTTTTCTATGCCGTCCTTGTCGTTGTAGATGAACGCGCCCATCATCAGGTTGTCGTAGATGGTCATTTTCGGGAACAGGTGCCGGCCTTCCGGAACCATGCTGATGCCGAGGTGGACCATTTTGTGGGACGGCACGCCGAGAATGCTCTCGCCCTGATAATCCACGGTGCCCGAATAGGGGGTGATGACGTTGGTTATCGCGCGGAGGGTGGTGGTCTTCCCGGCGCCGTTGGAGCCGAGGATGGCGACGATCTGCCCTTCCGCGACCTTGAAGGACACGCCGTGGATGGCCGGGATTTTCGAATAGCCGGCGACCAGATTATTTATGACCAGCATTGTGTCCGCCTCCCAGGTAAGCGTTGATGACGTCTTGGTTGGTCGTGACCTCGCTCGGCGTGCCCTCCATCAGCTTCTTGCCGGAGACGATGACGACCACCTTCACCGACACGCTCATGACGACTTCCATGACGTGCTCGATCATGAGGATGGTGGTGCCCTGATCGTTTATTTTCCGGACCAGGCTGATGGCGTCGTGGCGCTCGACGCCGTTGAGGCCGGCCATGGTTTCGTCCAGCAGGAGAAGCTTCGGATCGCCGGCCAGGGCGCGGGCGATTTCCAGGCGCTTTTTCTGCATGACGTTCAGGGTGTCGGCCTGGGCCCGGTTGAAAGTGGCGAGGCCGCAGAAGTCCGAAATTTTTTCCGCGTGCTCCAGGCCGTCCGAAACGGTCGACTTGTGGCAGAGGGCGCCGACCAGGATGTTTTCGAGGACGGTCATGCCCTCCATGGTTTGGGGAATCTGGTAGGTTCTCCCCATGCCCATTTTGCACACCTGGAACGGCTTGGCCCGCGTCACCTCGGTTCCGTCGAAGAAGATGCGCCCCGAAGTCAGGGGATGCGCGCAGCTGATGGAATTGAACAGCGTGGTCTTGCCGGCGCCGTTCGGGCCCACCACCCCGACGATGGAGCCGGGCTCGACCTCGAACGATATGTCCTGGTTGGCCATGAGGCCGCCGAACTGCTTGGTGGCCTTCTCCACCCGCAACAATGCTTCCATGGTTTGTTCCCTTCCTTTGCGTCGGCCCGGCCTATTCGTCCTTCACGATGCGCATGGAGCCCTTCAGCTTCCGGGGTTTGCGTTCCCGGTTCAGGAGGGATATCAGCCCGTTGGGGAGGAAGAGGACGATGAGGATGACCAGGACGCCGTAGATGACCAGGTTCAGGCCGCTGAAGCGGGCGAAATAGGCACGGGAGTATTCGTTGATGGCGATCATGACGAACGCCCCGAGGACCGGCCCCCAGACGGTGCCGATGCCGCCCATGACGCAGACCAGCACGATGAGCATGGAGTTGGCCAGGGGCAGGAGGACCATCGGGTCGATGTACTGGATATACTGCGCGTACAGGGCGCCGCCGATGCTGACTATGCCTGCCGAGATGACGTAGGCCCAGCGCTTGTAGCGCGCCGCGTCGACGCCGCTCGACTCGGCCGATTCCTGGTTGGCCTTGATGGCGCGGCAGTAGTAGCCGAATTTCGTCCCCTCCATAATCTTCGTGAGGACGATGAACAGGGCCAGGAAGCCGAGGCAGATGTAGAAGAACTCGTGCTTCGACTTGAACTGCATGGTGAACCACGGCGACAGCTTCCGCATCTGGAAGCTCACCCCGGTGGCGCCGCCGATCCAGTTCCAGTTCAGGAAAATGATGCGCGCGCACTCCACCAGCGCCATGGTGGCGATGGCGAAATAGTGCCCCCGCAGCCGCAGGAGCGGCGTGCCGATGATGTAGGCTATCGCCCCGGCGACGACCATCCCCATCCACATGGAAATCCACGGCGATATGGAGTACCACCTGAGCGCCAGGCCGCTGACGTAGGCGCCGACGGCGAAAAACAGCGCGTGGCCGTTCGACACCTGGCCGGTGTAGCCGCCGATGAAGTTCCAGCCCAGCCCCATGATGCCCCATATGCAGAACAGGATCAGGACGTTCATCGCGAATGGCCTGGTGATGAACTGGGGCACGACGACAAGGACAAGCATGACGACGGCGAATGTCAGGATGAAATTCCTGTTCTTCTTCAAGCGTTCGCTGATTGTCATAAATCTACCTTCCGAACAGGCCTTTGGGCTTGAATGAGACGATGAGCATGAAGATGACGCAGACCGCGAGGTATTTGTACGAGACGCTGAGGAACGTCCCGGTGAACAGGTCTATCATGCCCATGATCAGCCCGCCGAGGAAGGCGCCGCCGATGCTCCCGAACCCGCCGAGACAGACGGCGATGAAGCCGAAGATGAGGAACGGCGCGCCGACCGTCGGCGAAATGAAATAGTAGTAGCTGAGCGCGCACCCGGCCGCGCCGGCGATGGCCGACGAGATGCCGAAGGCGATGGTGTAGGCGCGCTCGGTGTCGATGCCCATGAGGCCGGCGGCCATCTTGTCCTGCGAGGTGGCGCGGATGGACTTGCCGGTCTTCGTCCGGTTCATGAACAGGAAGAGGAGCCCGGTGATGACGAAGCCGACCAGCAGCGGAACCAGCTTTTGCTTGCTGATCATCATGAAGCCGAGATCGATCGAGCCGGTGAACAGTTTGTCCCCGACGTTCTTGTTCTGGCCGCCGGCGAGCATGAGCATGCCGTTCGTCAGCACCATGCCGAGGGCGAAGGTGATGAGGCGCTGCGACAGGATCGGACCCTTCAGCGCGCGGCTGATCAGGAGCTTGTAGACGACGACGCCGAAAAGGAACATGACGATCATGACGAAGGGTATGGACACGACCGGATCGAGATTGAACCACACGCTGAAATAATAGGCGGTGAACATGGATATCATCATGAATTCGCCCTGGGAAAAGCTCAGGATGTTCATGACGCCCCACACCAGGGCTATGCCCATGGCGATGAGGGCGTAGATGGTGCCCATGACGAGGCCTTCGAAAATCACTTGCGGGATCATTGGGTCCCTCCGTAGGCGCGATGGCGATACTATCGGAAGCGGGGTGGACGCCCGGCGAGGCGCTGTCCGCGGGATGGATTATATGCGGGCGGCAAATTCGGGGTAACGGGTAAAATCGGGTTGCGCGGGCGAAAGAAGGGGAATTTCGTCGCTGCGGGCGAGGCTGCGGGAGCCCGCGCAACCCGGAAACGCGTCGATGAACTATTTTCTGTCGGACCAGTTCGGAGCGGGGTAGACGCCCTTCTGCGAAGCGATGTTGGCGGGGTAGACGGTGTGGAGCTTGTTGTCCTTCATTTGCACGACGATGGCGGTGGTGAATTCGTTCTGGCCGTTCTTGCCGTACTTGTAGCCCGGAAGGCCGGTCGGATCCTCTTCCGGCTTGATCTTGATGCCTTCCGACATGGCGGCGCGCATCTTGTCGACGTCGGTGGAGCCGGCCTGGTTGGCGATGACGGCGATGACGTAGGCGTCCCACGCCGAGGCCAGGACGTCGCCGATGAGGTCGATGCCGCCGGAGTATTTCTCCTTGTACAGCTTGGCCATCTTCTGGGATATCTCGCTCTTGAAGTCGGTGTTCCAGCGGGCGGTGGACATGCAGTAGTCGGCGTCCTTCTTGAGATTGCGGATGAAGTCGGACGAGGCGAAGCCGCCGCGCTGGCCCATGAGCAGTTTCGGGAAATAGTTCTGTTCCTTGAAGGTGGACATGAAGAGGAGGGCGTCGGCGATGTAGGAGCTCATGATGACGGCGTCGGGGTTGGCGTTCTTCAGGCGCAGGACTTCGGAGGTGACGTTGGAGGCGGTGGCGCTGTAGAAGATGTCCTCGATGATTTCGAAACCGTACTGCTTGGCGGTCGCGCGCTCGACCTTGCCGATGTTGGCGCCGAACTCGGAGTCCTCGCAGACCAGGGCGATGCGCTTGATGCCGGCGTTTTCCTTCTCGTTCAGGTATTTCATGTACTCGAAGGTGTCCTTGACGAAGGTTTTGTCGCCCGGGTAGGTGCGGCCGAAATAGGCGTAGTCGGCCTCGGTCAGGGATTCGGACGTGCCTTCGGAGAGCAGAATGACGCCGTACTTGTCGGCCATGACCATGGATGTCTTGGTCGAGGCGCTGGAGAAGTTGCCGGCCAGGCCGATGACGTGGTGTTCGGTTATGAGGCGTTCGGACTCGATCATGGCGATGTCCGGGGTGCTCAAGTCGCCGATGACGAACTCGACCTTGGCGTTGCCGAGGTTCGGCAGGCCTTCCGAGTCCCAGAACGGCAGCTTCAACTCGTGGTTCTTGGTGTTGATGACGTCCTGGAACAGTTTGATCAGCGCCTGGACTTCGACTCCGGCCTGCGTTTGCGGGCCGGTGAGCGGGACGAGAACGCCGATTTTGATCGTTTCCCCCGCCTGTGCCGGCGCGGCCAGGAAGGTCGCGGCCAGGGCGATGGACATCAACAAGCTGGTTACTTTCCTCATAGGCTCTCCTTTCGCTGTGCGGTGCGTTTATTCGGGAACGGTGGCGTGCGCGGTGCGCGTCACAGTTTCGCGATTTCCATGGTCGCTTCGAGGAAGCGATCGATTTCGGCCGGCGAATTGGGGTGGATGGGCGACACGCGGATGACGCCCTGCAGCCCCAGCGATTCGACGATGCGTTTCGAATAGTGGCTCGGCGACTTGCGTTCGAAGGTGTAGATGCCGCGCTTCACGTATTCCTTCACCGCCTCGGTGCAGTCGAGCTTGTCGAAGGTGATGGGCAGGATGAAGTCGCGCCTGGTCAGGTCCGGGTTGTCGCAGCGGGGCGTCACGCCCTTGATTTCGCGGAGGCCGGGCAGCTTGCCGTTGCCTTCCAGGGCGCGGTTCAGCAGGCCGCGCTCCTGCAGTTCTATCCGGTGCATGCCCTCCTCGAACAGGGTGCGCTTGTCGTCCGACTTGATGTAGGCGGAGCCGATCCAGCACACGTGATCGACGATGGCGGAATAGCCGGCGAACTGCGCCGGGGCGACGCTCCCGAGCTCCCACACGTCCTCGTCGTAGCACAGGACGCGGTTGTGGGGCAGCTTGGCGCAGCGCTCCGACAGCCAGGCGACGCCGGATCCCCGGCAGCCGAAGAACTTGTACGGCGCGATGTCCATGGCGTCGACGCCGAGCTTTTCGACATCGATGAGGCCGTGCGGAGCGTGCTGGACCGCGTCGACGACGATGAACAGATCGGGCTTGATGCGCCTGGCCTCCCTGATGATGGCGGGGATGTCCATGACGGCGCCGGTGATGTTGCCGGAATACATGCAGCTCAGCACCACCGTGTCCTTGTCCACCAGCTTGGTGACCTGTTCCACCTCGATGGCGCCGGTCACCGGGTTCGACTGCATGACGCGGAGCTCGCGGCCGGTGCGCCGGGCGTAGTATTCGACCGAATCGAAGGCGGACGGGTGCTCGATGACCGAGACCACCATGTTCTTGCCCGGGACGTTGCCGGCTATGGCCTCGATGATGTTGAACATCACCTGGGACGCCGACAGGCAGGTGGCGATGGAGCCTTTCTTCGAGTTGAAAACGGTGCGGAGATCGCTGTAGCCCTGTTTCACCACCGCGTCCAGGACGTCGGCCTGTTTCTGGTGGCGGCCGGGGCAGTCGGGGTGGGAGTCGTACTTGACGACCGCGTCGATGCAGGCCTTGAGCCGCAGGGCGCCGCCGGAGTTTTCGAAGAATATGCGCTTCCCGAACATGTCCTCGTCCATGTTGCAGAAGCGTTCCCGAACCTTTAGCTGCATGTCCGGCTCGAACAACAGCCCTTTCGGGTAATCATTGGGGTTCATGGCGTTTCTCCTGGGAAAATGTGGATGACCCGCGGCCTATACCTTCAACACGCCCTTCTCGAGAATCGTCTTGCCGTCCACCGACAGGGTGGGTTCGCGGAACACGAGATCGAGATGGATGGGGCAGCCGTTGGTGCCGGCGAAACCGCGATCGTCGCCCATGCCGAAATGGACGGTGCCGTTGCAGCCCTCGTCCTCCAGCATGCGGCCGGTCAGTTCGCAGGCCGGGTTCATGCCGATGCCGATTTCGCCGATGTGGTAGACTTTCGGATCGTTGTAGGCGCGCAGGATGTCGTTCAATATGTCCGCCTGCCTGCCGCCGGTGATGCTCACCGCCTTGCTGCCCTTGACCTCGATGCGGATCGGATCCTTGATCAGGCCGAGGCGCGGGTGGGGAATGCTGCCGTCGATAATCACGACGCCGTTCATGGTGCCGTCGTTGGCGCCGATGGCGAGCTCGATGTCCGGCGGGGAGGACGACTGGCCGGGGACAAGGCTCCGGCCGTACTGCGGCAGGTTGATGCGGCCTGTGATGTTGGCGACGATGTTGGTGCCGGCCGGGGTGGAGATGCGGACCTCGTTCCCCTGGAACAGTTCGGCGGCGCGTTTCATGACCGGGCCCATCGCCGCGAAATCGGCGTAGAGGCCGCCCGACTCCAGCATGCGCATGTCGTAGTCGGAACAGTTGAGATCCCGCGCCCCCTTGGCGCAGGCGGCGCGCTTGGCGTCGGTGCTGGAGATGGAGAAGGTGGTGGGGCGGAAAATGACGTCCGCCTCCAGCATGGCCGCTTTGACCAGTTCGGTCGGCTCCTGGCCGTGCATGGTCTGGGTCGGCATCATCACCATGGTCCGGTTCGGGTAATCCTCGGCCGCGTCCCACAGCGCCTGGGCGATGTGCAGGCTGTCGGGGTCGGTGACGATGAGGATTTTCTCGTCCTTTTTGCACTGCGCGCACACTTCCAGCAGTGTCTTGCACGCGGGGTAAATCTTCTTTGCCATTTTCACAGCTCCTGAAAGGGAAATGAAAAGGGATGCGGATCAACCCTTGAACTTGAAGAACTGGTAGACGCTTTTCCGCGCCGCCTCGATGTGTTCCGGCTTCGGCGCGAAACCGTAGCAGAATTCGAAAATCTGCCCAATCTGCCCCAGCATCATGTCGATGCCGAAAATGATCTTGAGGCCCCGCTCCCGCGCCTTGACCGACACCTTGGTGAGCGGGGGATTGACGATGTTTTCCATGACGACGGCGTCCGGCCGGAGCTTGTCCATGAAGCCGAGGTAGGTGAAGTCCTCCGGAAAGCCGGCGAGCCCCAGAGGCGTCGACTGCATGAAGAAATCGCATTCCGCCGCGATCGTGTCGAGGTTGTCGTTGGTGAACGGGAGGCAGGCGATGTTCATGTCCGTGTACTGGCGGACGGTCTTGACCAGCGTTTCCGCCTTGGCGACGGAACGGTTGATCAGGGTGACCTTGCGGGCGCCGGCGCGGGCCAGTTCGAGCAGAATGACGCCGACGATGCTGCCGGCGCCGAGAATCATGATGTGCATGCCCCTGACATCGACCCCGGCCGCCCGGATGGCCGCCATGTTGCCTTTGCCGTCCATGCCGGCGCCGATGAATTTGCCGTTCTCGAACTTGACGATGTTCACCGAGTTGAAAATGCGCGACTGCTCCTCCACCTCGTCCAGGTGCTGGATAATCGGCGATTTGTGCGGCATGGTCAGGCAGAAGTGCTTGATCCCCAGAATCCGGGCCGCGGCCATGAAATCGCCGAGGCCGCCGACCGGTATTTCCACCGGCCACATGATTTCGTCGATATCGTTGGCGGCGAACAGCGGGTTGTAGGCGTAGGATGCGCTGCTCTGGCCCATGGGGCAGCCGATAATGGGAAAAAGCCTGGTGTTGAGGGTGAATTTGAGATGCTCGATAACCATTTTCATCGTGAAACTCCCGGGACGAAACAATCCAGTCCAATTCGTCAACCAAGTGCGCCACCCCGGAAACCGTCGATTCGACGGCTCCGCTGGCGGGACGCTGCTGGTACAGTGAAAATTGAAAACATCCGTTTATCGAATGCCCGGACAATCACGCCAAAGACAGGGAATCGGGCAATACGCAATAATCGCTTTTCGAGGTGGACAAGACAATAAGGGTCCGGGTCAGGGAAACCCCGGCAATGCACTTGATATCGTTCAGGGTGCGCGTCAGCGCGTCGATGGACTCGGTCATTATCTTCAGGAGAAAGTCGAAATCCCCCGTGATATAATGGCACTCGATGACATGGGGGTTGTTGTCAACGGCCTTTTCAAAGTTTTCGTTGAACTTCGGGTGTTCGAGGCTCACCGACACATAGGCGAGAACGTCGAGCCCGATCTGCTTGGGATCCAGCACCAGCGTGTATTTTTTGACGACGCCGCTGCTGTCGAGTTTTTTCATTCTTTCGATTACCGCCGACACCGACATGTCGACGCGTTCGCCGATGAAGGATGCGTTTATCCTGGAATTTTCCCGGAGGCACTTGAGAATTTGGAGATCGATTTCGTCCATGGCCAGTCCGCCGTTCGCAGGTTTCCCGCATCATGACGACATAGTTCACTATATCACATCATGGAAAAATTTCAAGTCAAAATCGAAAAACGTGAAAATTTTTTTATTTCCACACAACTTTCGTCATTTTGCCCGGTTATAATGAAGGTGATGGCGGGGAGCGCGGAAACCGGTGCGAATAATTAGCGTGACGGCGGTGTCCTGCAGAAATATTTCCGGCTGCCATATTGCAAACTGAAAATATTTTTGCATACAATACACTATGTTTTCCCGATCCGGCAAGGAGTGCGCCATGACAAAAAAGTCGAAGGGACAGGAGGTTTTCATCAGCGGGGCGGAGGAATACATCTCGCGCATCCGGAGCAAATACGAGTCCATGAGCGAGGCGGAGCGGCGCATCGCCGACTATTTCATCGACAACGGGCAGAAGTCGGACGATGACATGAACATCAAGGACATCGCGCGGCTGGCCGACACCAGCATCGCGACCGTGGTGCGCTTTTGCAAGAATCTCGGTTTCAAGGGATTTTCCGAATTCAAGTATTCGGTGCAGAGCGGCGTCCTCGCCCCTCTCGGCGGCGAGCTCCGGATCAGCAGCAACGACGAAGCGGCAACCTTGAAACAGAAGGTGGCCGAATTCACCCGGCGGAACATCTCCACCTCCGTCCAATTCACCGACAACAAGGAGATCGAACGCGCCATCGACGCGCTGGACAAGTGCAGGCGCGTCATCATCACCGCCATCGGCACCGCCAGCGGCGTCGGCCTGGCGGCCCTGAATTCCTTCTGCCACATAGGCATTCCCTGCTTTTTCCCGGGCGACACCCTGACCATGCTCCGCACCATCTACCTGTGCGAAAAAACGGATGTCGTGATCGGCATCAGCAATTGCGGCTATATCAAGGACGTGGTCGACGGGCTGAAGCTGGCCAAGGATCGCGGCGCCACCACCATCGGCATTTCAGCCGTGCAGGATTCGCTGGTCAACAAATACTCGGACATCGTCCTCACCACCAAGCTGGAGGACAACACGCTGGCCCTGGACATCATCACCGTCGCCATCTGCCAGCTCCTGACCCTGCAGGTCCTGCAGATCGGCTACCTTGCCCGCCGCAGCCCCGAGGTGACGGCGAAGATGAAAAACGTCTACCAATTGAACGACGTCACCCGCTACGCCCTCGATCTGGAAAGCGTCAAAAACGCGCGCGTGCGGTTTTAAGCGCTTCGGTTCACCTTCCGAACGGCGGCGAATTCTGCCTGAATTGTCACGCTTCCCCGGATTACGGGGACACGTAACGCAATTGAACCGCCAATTGCGCAACATGTCCCCGCAGTCCTGCGATCCTTTTTTTCAGCGCGTCTCGGTCTATCTTCCAATCGGCGGGGGCGAGTAGTTGGGACCGCCGCCCTGCGGGTTGAGAATGCTGTCGACCAGTTCGTCCACCGTGTCATTCATGACATCGCCGACCACATCGTCCTGGGCCGGGTAGCCGGGCCGGGACGGATAGATTCCGTCCGACCGGCCGGGAACCGGGTATCCGCCGAAACCGCCCGCCCCCGCCAACGGACGCGGGCGCGGATTGAACAAGGTTCCCGACTGCCGTCGGCCGTCGGCCTCGACCATGGCGGTAAGGCCGGGGCGGTTTTCCGCGCCGCTCGGGACAAGGGTCAGATCCGATTCCTGCCCGGGGCGGATGCGCACCTCGACCGGATTCCGATCGTCGTCGCCGACAATTTCCCACAGGGCGCGATCGAGCGGCAACGCCAGATAGCCGCCGCTCGGAATGCGGTAGCCGCCGTTGTTTTGCGCGGAAAGGCTTATCCTGGCCATGTCCTGGTCCAGCATGGCATAATAATCCGTCCAATCCTGGTTGGCGACGACCAGCCAGCCTTCGCGCCGTTCGAGGCGCGGCTGTCCGGGCTTCCGCTCGCGGAGCGGCGCCGATCGGACTTCGCCCGCCCGGATGGTCAACGCGGCCGCGAACAGTGCCGCCGCCAGGAAAATGATTCTCGTTCTCATGCGCTCTCCCTTACGCTCCGTGAATTTTCCCCGCACACTATACATACCGTTACAATGACGTGTCATGGAAAATAGCCGTTTCATGCATGCCGGGTTTTCGGGTAGGATGGAGCGGCCATCTCGAAACGGCTTATTGCGCATACCGCATGAAAGGTGTTCCGATGCAACCGAAAAAAGACGATCGCCATCGATCCGGCGCGGTTGATTACTCGGCGGTGACTCCCGCCACGGGAACCGAAATAGAGGACAAGCCGATTGCCGATACGTTCGCCAATCAGATGCCAACCGCCGACATTCCGGCGGTGGACGCATCTTCGCGCGCCAATCCCGACAAGACCATCCCCGGACCGGAGGCCGCTTCCGGGCTTGACGCTGCCGCGTAGGAGCAGGTTGAAAAGAATAAGAAGGGGAAGAAGTCGTAATCAGGTTTAATGCAACGCAATCCCTTTTGTGAAAGGGATTGCGTTTTTGTACGCCGGGCACGGCGTACGTCTAATGAGGTTAGAGTCCTCTGCGAGCCGTGGTGAAACGGAATCGCTAGCCCAAGGCCAATGCGTCGCGGTAACGCGGTGTGTGAAGGAAGCCGGCGGCAAAACTCGGACGGG
>JAVBRW010000115.1:0-7590 GCA_031547475.1 Planctomycetota bacterium | reverse complement strand
ATACATGGCGCGCTCCTCCTCCGGCGAAGCGGCCAATAATACAAACGGATTTCAAGTCGTGTGCCATCTATTTTTGCTGCAAAAACCGATATTTTAAAGTGTTATGACATTTTATGGATGAAACGTTGGGACAGCAGTGATAATGAATAATGAATAATGAATAATGCATAATTAAGACGAGAAACCTTATTTTACTTTCCCATCAACAACAGACTGGCGATGCATGTCTATCTGTTGTTAGTAGAATGGTAAAATAAGGCTTTTTCGTCTTAATTATGCATTATTCATTATGCATTATGCATTGCTACGTCGCTTCGCTTTCCGCCCGCAGCTTGTTCAACTCGGTCTGCGTCCTGACCAAATTGGCGTAAATGCCGTTGTGGACGATGAGTTCGTCGTGGGAGCCGGTTTCGGCCACCTTGCCCTCTTCTATGACCACCAGCCGCCGGGCGTTCCGCAGCGTGGCGAGGCGGTGGGCGATGGCGATGACGGTGCGGTCGCGGATGAGATCGGCGATGGCTTCCTGAATCGCCTTTTCCGTTTCCGAATCCACCGACGAGGTCGCCTCGTCCAGGATGAGAATGGGCGGATTGTGGAGAATGGCTCGGGCGATGGCGATGCGCTGTTTCTCGCCCCCCGACAGCGTTATGCCGCCCTCCCCGACCATGGTGTCGTAGCCGAATTCCTTGTCGATGATGAAATCGTGCGCATGCGCCGCCTTGGCCGCCCGCACCACGTCCTGGAAACTCGCCTCCGGATAGCCGTAGCGGATGTTGTCCAGGAGCGACGCGCGGAACAGGAACGGCTCCTGCATGACAATGCCGATCTGCCGCCGCAGATCGATCAGCCGCATTTCCTTGATGGGAATACCGTCTATGCGGATCTCCCCCGAATCGACATCGAAGAAACGGCATAGCAGATTGATGATGGTCGATTTGCCGGCGCCCGATTTGCCGACCAGGCCGATCATTTCGCCCGGGCGGACTTCGAGGCTGATGCCTTTGATCACTTCCTTGCCGCGCTCGTAGCTGAAATGGACGTTGTCGAATTCAACCAGCCCTTTCAGGCGGCCGATGGGTTTGGCGTCGGGCGGATCGTAGACTTCGGTGTCGGCGTCCAGCACGGTGAAAATGCGCTCGGCCGAGGCGAACGCGTGGTTCATCCAGTTGGCGATGACGGTGAACCACTGCAAGGGCCCATAGAACATCCACATATAGCCGACATAGGCGGTGATGTCGCCGAGGGTCAGCGTTTCGCCCGGCTCTTTGCCGGCGACGCGGGCGGCTGCGAGATACCACACCACCGCCACCGCGATGGACATGACCCAATACGTGCCTTCGCTGAACGCGGCGTAGGCGCGGTCGATGCGGACCACCAGGCCGAATACGTCGGTGTTCAGGCCGTGGAAGCGCTCCGACCGCTCGTCCTCCTGCCCCGCCACCTTGACCGCCTTGAGGCCGCGCATGGATTCGCCCAGCACGGTATGGAGGGTCGCCCAGCGGTTGCCCTCTTTCTGGAACAGGCTGTGAAGGCTTTTCCAAATCCAGCGGACGCCGAGAACCAGCACCGGCACCGGCACGAACACCACCAGCGCCAGCTTCCAGTCGAGTGACAGCAGCACGCCCGCGATGGCGAAGAACAGCAAACTGTTGACAAACAGGTACGGCAGGCCGTCGATGAGGAAGTGCTGGAGCTCCTGCGTGTCGTGCATGACGCGGGACACCAATTCGCCCGTCTCCCGCTTGGAAAAATAGCCCATCCGCAGTTTCTGCATATGCGCGTGGAGCCGGCTCCGCAGATCGGAAATAAGCCGCGCCGACAGCCAGGACGACAAATAGGTCGCCACATAGCGCGCCAGGAAAAACACCAGCCCGCAAAGGAGAATGCCGCCGACCAGCCCGGCCAGTTGATCGACATGGCCGGCCATGATGACGTTGTCGATGATTTCCTTGGTCAGGTACGGCGGCCCGACCTGGGCGGCGACGCCGACGAAAGTGGCGAGGATAAGCACGGTCAGCCTGCCCCGATGGGCGGTGAGCAGCTCCAAAAGGCGGCGGAACACGGCGAAAAAGTTGATGCAGGCCGGGCAGTTGGCGCCGCGCTCGGGCAACGGACTGCCGCAGCGTGGGCACATCGCATCGCCTTCCGGCTCGGGAACCGGAGCGGGAAGGTTTTCGATCAAATTGTTGACCAGACGGCAAAACACGCCGAACTCGGGGATAAGGGCGCGGCTGTACCGGATAAGCCGCTGCTCGCCGCCGTCCCGGAGATCGGCGGTCAGGGACGAACCGCCCAGCAGTTCGACAATCCTGACTTCCTTCACCTGTTCGAGAACGAGATCGATTTTGACCGATTGATCATCCCCGACCAGCAGGTGATTTTCCAAAAGAACCAGATAAGCGGAACCGAAATAGCCATCAAGATCCACGTCTGATCGTTGGCAAAAGCGGACGACCAGATCGGGATAGAGGCGTTTGGCATCGGCGGCCAAACCGGGCGGAACCGCATCTTCGAGCATGGGGTTGTTTTGCATATCAGTCCTCGGAGGGAGAGGAATTGCCCCGCTTCGTTGACACGTTTTTACTTGCCGTGAAGCTCGGGCTTGCTTTATCCACTCCGCTCCAATAAAATGTCCGTCATATTGTAGCTAATATCTGAAGTTTTGCAAAATGGCGATTAAACCGCCAATCGCCATTTTGCAAAAATCAAAAACGCCTATGCCACCAGGAATACGATTTTTGCAACGTGGGCATTCGGTGGTTTGAATGCTCACGTTGCAAAACATCAGTCATTATATCCAACTTTCACGGTTCGCCTGCTATACCGGCGTCCCCGGGAGCGAGTCCATGATCAGTCAAGCAACACTGAAAAAACTGCAAGCGCTTTCCTCCGACCTGGTTATGGTCGGCGTCACCTCGCCCCTGGAGGAATGGCGCGCCCTAAGCGAAGCGGCAGACGATTTGGCCGGGAATTTCCTCCAGGAAGGGGAACCCGACGCCCAGGAACTCGCCCAGATGCTCGGCGCCGTCGCCGGCAGTCTTTCCAATGGAATCATAGCCAACCCGGAGGCGGGAGTAAAGGCGATTCAGGGTTTGATCGGCGTGCTGCAAGGCATGGAAACGCCGGCCGGCATGTCGGAATCGCTCCGGAAACAGGCGCAGGCCGAAGTCAACCTGTTTTTCCGCGATGTCAAAAAAGAGGAGTCCCGCGTCAAGGAAGCGTCCTCGTTCGACGACGACGACGAGCAGCGGGAAATGATTATCGCCATCGAGCAGCGCATCGACGAGCTGGAAGGCGATCTCCTCAACCTCAACCCGCCGGAAAGCGATTCCGAAACCGTCCGCTCCATATTCCGCCAGTTCCATACCCTCAAAGGCGAAGGCGCCATTTGCGGCATAAAATCGGTGGCGGAATTCTGCCACGGCATCGAGACAGAAATCGAGGACGCCCGCAGCGGCAGCCTGGTCCTGACCACGGACATCGTGTCCGTCCTGCAGGAACTGACCGCCATCATCCGGCCCATCCTGGCCGGCCAGAGCCGCGAGGAAATAGGCGAGGATCTCATCCGGGCGCTGATGGACGAACTCCGCCAGGCCGTCGCCGCCTCCAAGGAGGCCGGCGTGCCGGAAGCGGCCGCTTCCGACGAGGGAGGCGAGGACAAGTTCGCCGATTTCTTCTCCGCCTTCACCCCGCCGCCCGCCCCCGACGAGGAACCGGAAGAGAGCGGGGAGGATGCGGACGATACCGCCCTTAAAAGCGCAAGTTCGAAAACCGCCGCCATCCGGGAAGAGGAAAGCAAAGCGCTGGTCGAAAACCTGAGCGCCGCCGATTTCCTCGTCGCGCTGGACGCCGAGCCTGCGTCCGCCCCGTCCGAAGCGGAGAACGAGGACGATATCGATCATCCGTTCGGCCCTCCGCGCCAAACCAAGCCGGCGGCGGGCAAGACGGATTCGCAAATCGGCTCGGCGCACAGGGCGAAGCACCCGGCCGGCGACACGGTTATCGAAAGCGGCGAACTGCTGGCGAACGGCGGCTTCACCCAGGAATTGAAAAAAGAGGTGGTGGAGAAACGGGTCGACGACAGCAAGATGAAAGCCATCACCGTCGACGTCAACCGCCTGGACGATCTGCTGGAAATCGTCGGCGAAGTGTCGCTCCTCGGCTCGTTCATCACCACCAAGCTGGTCGGGCAGGAGGATCTGAACCTCCAGACCACCAACCTGATCCGCGCCTGCGGCCGGCTGCAGGAAGTGGCGAACTCGCTCCGCATGACCTCTATTCGCCCGCTGTTCATGACCGTCCGCCGCGCCGCCGCCGACGCCGCCCGCGCCAGCCGGAAAATGATCGACATCAACATGAACGGCATCGACACCCAGGTCGACCGCTCGATTGTCGAAAGTTTGTCCGCCGCCCTTATCCACATCATCCGGAATGCCGTCGACCACGGCATCGAGCCTGCGGACATCCGCCGCAAGGCCGGGAAGTCCGAGCGCGGCTCCATCACCATTTCCGCCCACCGCACCAACGCCGACATCGTCATCGAACTCGGCGACGACGGAAAAGGCTTCGATCTCAAGGCCATCCACGACAAGGCGGTCGCCATGGGGAAAATCGCCCCGGACGCGCGCCTGAGCGACGAGGAAGTCGCCGATCTCGTGTTCCTGCCCGGGCTGTCGACGGCGCGAAAAATCACCTGCCTGTCCGGGCGCGGAGTCGGCATGGAATTTGTCCGCAACTCCATCGACAGCCTGCGGGGCAAGGTGGAAATCAAGACGACCGAAGGCAAGGGCTCGACCGTCCGCATGCGGTTCCCCCTGCAGGTCGCGGCCATGGACGCCATGATGGTGCGAGTGGGGGAAAACATCCTCGCCCTGCCGGTGGCGCAGGTCCGCGAATGTTTCCGCCCGACCAGGAACGATATCAGCACGATAGAAGGCAGGGGCACCATCGTCACCATCCGGGGCGTCATTCTGCCGGTCCTGTTTCTGAGTAAGGAATTCGGCATCCACGGCGTTGCGCAGAACCCGGAAGACGGCGTACTCGTCGTGGTGGAAACGGGCGAAAAGCTGGCAGCCGTCCTGGTGGACGAGACGCTCGGATCGTCCAACGTCGTCATCCGCTCCCTCGAAGGCCCGCTGGCCTCCTCGACCCTGGTCGCCGGCGCCGCCGTGCTGCCGGACGGCTCCATCGGCCTGGTCATCGAAACCACCCGTCTGACCGAGCGCGTCGCCACCACCGCCGCCAAGGCGTTTTCGGACGCGGGCAACCGCCAGGCGGCGAGCTCGCGGCAGGTCGACACGGTGTCCATCGGCTCGAACCAGGTCGGCATGATCGATTTCAACATCATGGCGCCCGGCCACCACCCGGACAACCCGCGCTGCCACGTGTTCGCCATCAACGCGTTCAAGACGCGGGAATTCGTGCCGCTGACCCAGCTCCGCTCCATCCCCGGTTCGCCCTCCGGTTTCGCCGGCGTCATGATGCTTCGCGACCGCACGGTGCCGGTCGTCCACATGGGCGTGGTTCTCGGGCTCATGTCCGAAAGCGAACGGCGGCCGGAGTGGGAGCAGATTGTCCTGATCTGCGAATTTTCGGGGAAAACCGTCGGTTTCCTCGTCACTTCGGTCGAGCGCGTGTCGTATATTTCCTGGTCCGACATTATGCCGCCGCCGTCGACCGGCGGGCTTATCCAGATCGAGTACGTGGTCGGCACCATCCTCATGTCGAAGCTGAAAGGCACGCTGTCCAACAAGCCGGCGGCCGCCAAGGCGGGCGGCAACGGCGATGGCGACGGCCGCCCACACAAGCGCCAGCCCGATTGCTCGTTGGACGAGGCGCAGGTGGCGTTTGTTCTCGATTTCGAGCGGATTGTCGGCAATGTTTTGCAATTGTACGGCGAGATAGAACTCGGCGACATGGGCGGCGGCCGCAAGGACGGCGTCCGCATCCTGCTGGTCGAGGACTCGCCCCTTATCCGGAAGCAGACGAACAAGGCGCTCACCGCCGCCGGCATCACCGTCATCGAAGCGGGGGACGGCCAGGAGGCGTGGGACAAGATGCAGGCGTACCGCGCGGAGGCGAAGGAGAAGAATGTCAGTATTTTCTCCCTCGTCGATCTTATCCTGACCGATATCGAAATGCCCCGCATGGACGGCTACACCTTCGTCTACAACCTGAAACACGATCCCATGCTCCGCGTCCTGCCGGTGCTGCTCCACAGTTCCATCACCAACGACAGCATGATCAGCCGCGCCACCGAGGTCGAGGCGGACGGGTTTATTCCGAAGTGCGATCCGAAGGAACTGGCGGAGCAGTTGCGGAAGTATTTGTGATATGATTGTGAACACCCCATGGCCTACAGGAAATGACGGAAATGGCAAAAGTCACGGTCCTTGAAACGGCAATCGCCTGGTACTCCCGAAACGAGGCCGACTACATCAGCCTCACCGACATGGCCCGCTATAGGGATTCCGAACGATCCGACTATATAATCCAAAACTGGATGCGTCTTCGGGACACCATTGATTTTCTCGGACTTTGGGAGCGCCTCAACAACCCTGATTTTAAATCCATCGAATTCGATGGATTTAAACAACGGGCTGGAACCAATAGCTTTACACTAACACCGAAGCTCTGGATTGATAAGACCGACGCGATTGGCCTTGTTTCCAAGAAGGGCCGTTATCATAGCGGCACATTCGCTCATAAGGACATCGCCTTCGAGTTTGCGTCATGGTTGAGCGTCGAATTCAAACTATATCTGATCAAAGAGTTCCAACGACTCAAGGAGGCGGAACAGCAGCAGCTTGGTTGGGATTTGAAAAGAAATCTCGCCAAAATCAACTACCGCGTCCATACCGATGCCATCAAAGCACACCTCATACCGGCAGCCATCACCACCGCCCAATCCAACCAGGTTTATGCCTCTGAAGCCGATCTCCTCAACGTAGCCCTGTTTGGCATGACGGCCGCAACCTGGCGGAACGCGAACCCGGACAAGGAGGGAAACATGCGCGACTATGCCACTGCCGCGCAACTCGTTTGCCTCTCGAATCTCGAAAACCTCAACGCGCTGTTCATAAAAGACGGCATCAACCAGGCAGAACGCCTCCGTCGGCTGAACGCGATCGCCATTCACCAAATGACACTGTTGACCACTGAACCGGGCATCAAGCGCCTCGGACATGATGCGGGCAAAAAGAAGGAGTAAGGGCAACGATGGGAAAAATGTGTCATGTCCCCAGATTCCTGTCGAAGTGCGACCCGAAGGGGTTGGCGGAGCAGTTGCGGAAGTATTTGTGATAAGGCGGGATAGTTCTATGCAAGCCAAAAAGAAATCGCCTGTTTGCCATTGCTTTATACTTTTCTTATGTGTACTGTTTTTGGCACAAATGTATACCCATTGCAGCGATCGTATTTTTTTTCGTAATTCTTTTGAAGAACACATGCGCTTGCGCAGGAAATTTGGATGGGGAAGCCTACGAAGCCCGCTACTTATCAATGGCGATCGAGTTTTCTTCCTGCAATCCGATCTGACCTTCACCACACTGAATCTGAACACCGGCGAAGTTTTGAATCGGGATATTCGCA
>JAVBRW010000056.1:0-4003 GCA_031547475.1 Planctomycetota bacterium | reverse complement strand
ATACATGGCGCGCTCCTCCTCCGGCGAAGCGGCCAATAATACAAACGGATTTCAAGTCGTGTGCCATCTATTTTTGCTGCAAAAACCGATATTTTAAAGTGTTATGACATTTTATGGATGAAACGTTGGGACAGCAGTGGTGAATTTCTTTCAACAGCGCCTTCGCCAGCGCCTCCGGCGCCACGCCGCGCACGCCGAAGCGTTTCCGCTGGCTGGTTTCGCCGGACAGCAATTCGATGCTGGTTGGGGGAATGGCCAGCCGCTTGGCCAAGAGCTTGGCAATCGCCTTGTTCGCCTTGCCCTTCTCCGGAGCGGTGGTGACTTCGACCTTGACCATGCCGTCGTGCAGGCCCGAAAGGGCGTCGCGGCGGGCGCCGGCGTGGGCCTTGACATGGAAGGCGGCGCCGTCCTCCCACGCTTCGACCGCCGGACCGGTCATTGCTGTCCCAATTCGACGCTCCGGCGGCTGGCCGCCGACAGCGCTTCCGCGATCATGGCGGCGAAATCGCGATCCTCGAATACCTTGAGCGCGGCGGCGGTGGTGCCGCCCGGGCTGGTCACGCGCTCGCGGAGGAGGGCCGGGTCCTGGTAGCGCTCCAGCATTTCGGCCGAACCCTTGAGCATGGCGATGGTCAGTTCCTTGGACAAGGACGGCGACATGCCGAGCGCCACCCCGCCCGCGATCAGCGCTTCGGCGAAGCGGAAGAAATAGGCCGGGCCGCTTCCCGACAAGGCGGTGACCGAGTCCAGAAGGTTTTCCCGTACCTCGACCGCCTTGCCGGCGCAGGCGAACAGTTCCAGCGCCAATTCCATGTCTTCCTGCCCGGCGGCGGAGCCCCGGGCCAGGGCGGACATGCCTTGGCCCACCAGCAAGGGCGTGTTGGGCATGACCCTGATCACTCTGGTTCCGGACGGCAGCAGTTTCTCGATGGCCTGGGTGCCGATGCCGGCGGCGATGCTGATGAACAGCGTGCCGGGCCGGATGGCGCCGGACAGCCCGCCCACCGCTTCCCGGAGATTCTGGGGTTTGGTGGCGAGGAGGATGACGTCGGCGTTCAGCGTGTCCCGCACGCTTTCCGCCGCCAGGCAGCCGAGGTCGGCGAACACCTGCCGGCGGGCGGGCAGCGGATCGTAGGCGATGACGCGGTACGCCGCCACCAGTCCGGCCGTGATGACGCCCCGCACCAGCGCTTCCGCCATGTTGCCGCCGCCGATGATGCCCAGCAGTTTGCCGCGCCAAATCTGTTCAGACATGATCGCTCCAATCAAGAATTCACAATTCACGATTCACAACTCACAATTAAACCGCGCGTCGGGGAATTTGTAAATTGTGAATCGTGAACTGCTGTTTTGTAAACTGAGATTCCACATCGGTACAACAAGAAAAAACAATCCAACATTCGTCATCCCGGCGGTAGAAGCCTTCAACCGGGGCATGAACGCATTAAAGCCGGGACCCAAGTTGTTGTCCTCCGCTACGATATGTTTTTCCTTGTCATAGCGTATTGGATCGGGTTACAGCAAAGGCTTCACAAATTGGGTCCCGGCTTTAATGCGTTCATGTCCCGGTTGAAGGTTTCTACCGCCGGGATGACGAATGTTGGATTGTTTTTCCTTGTCGTACTGATATTGAATCCCAGTTGGCAAAAGTTCGCTTGTTCAACGGAACAGAGCGGTGCCGACCCGCACCATCGTCGCGCCCTCTTCCGCCGCCACTTCGAAATCGCCGGTCATGCCCATCGACAGTTCCGCCAGCGGCAGGCCGAAACGTTCGCACAAACGGTCGCGGCACAGGCGGAGCTGGCTGAAATAGGGGCGGGACGTTTCCGGATCGTCGGTGAACGGCGCCATGGTCATCAAACCGCGGAGGCGGAGCCGGGGCGCCTTCAGCGCCGCTTCCGCCAGGCCGGACAGTTCGTCCGCCGCCGCGCCGTATTTCGCCTCTTCGCCCGCGAGGTTGGCTTCGATCAGTATTTCCAGCGAAAGATCGAGCTTTTCGCACTCGTGCTGCAGAACGGCGATAAGTTTGTCCGACTCCACGCTGTGGACAAGGGCATAGCCGCCGGCCAAGGCTTCCCGCGCCTTGTTCCGCTGCAGATGGCCGATCAGGTGCCAGCGGGCGTCGGGACGGGCGAGGGCGTTTTTGTGATCGAGCCCGTCCGCCACCCGGTTTTCGCCGAAGTCGCGGACGCCCTGGCGGTACAGTTCGCCGATTTCCGCCGGCGTCACCGTCTTGGTCACCGCCACCAATGTCACGTCTTCCGCCCGCCGGCCGGAACGGGCGCAGGCCGAGGCCAGGCGTTCCCGGACCGAGGCGAGGTTTTCGGCAATGGCGGGCATGTCAGGAAATCTCCAGCATTTTCTGGATGGGCGCCAGCGCCTGCCGCGCAATGTCCGGCGGCACCGTCACCACCGTCGCCATGTCTTCGAGCGCCCAAACCATTTTTTCGAGGCTGTTCAGCTTCATGTTCGGGCAGTCGGCAATCTCGGCGAGGGGGTGGAACACCTTGTCCGGGCATTCGCGGCGCAGGGGATGGAGAATGCCTATTTCCGAGCCGATGATGAATTCCCGGGCCGGATTGTCGCGGCAGAAAGCGATGATGCCGGTGGTGCTGGCCACATGATCCGCCATTTCCACCACGGTGGGGCGGCATTCCGGGTGGACGACCAGCAGGGCGCCCGGGTATTTTTCCCTGGCGGCGACGGCCATCTCCGGCAGCATGCGCTCGTGGGTGGGGCAGAAGCCGTTCCACAGTTCCATTTCGCGGCCCAGCCGTTTCATGACGAAATGGCCGAGATTCCGGTCGGGCACGAACAGGATGTGCTTGTCGCGGGGAAGCGAATCGACCACCTGCACCGCGTTCGCGCTGGTGCAGCAAATGTCCGACAGCGCCTTTACGGCGGCGGACGAGTTGACGTAGGTGACGACCACGGCGCCCGGGTTCTTTTCGCGCCATTCGCGGAGCTGGCGGGGCATGATCATGTTCGCCATGGGGCAGCCGGCGTTGGCGTCGGGTATGATCACGGTTTTCTTGGGCGAGAGGATGGCCGCCGTCTCCGCCATGAAATGGACGCCGCAGAACAGGATGACGTCGGCGTCGGTGCCGGCCGCCAGCCGGGAAAGGCCAAGGCTGTCGCCGACGAAATCGGCCACGTCCTGCACGTCCGCCGTCTGGTAGGAATGGGCAAGGATAACGGCGTTCCGCTTCTTCTTCAATTCGGCCAGTTTCGCGGCCAGGTTTTCTCCCGTCATTGTTTTCTCCGTCGGGCCGGCTCGGTTTCCATCGCACCGAGTCCGGCTGTTTGCCGATCCTTGTACATGCTTTCCATCGTCTGCCAATTTCCCCGGCGGCATTCGAGGTATCCGACTTCCTGCGACGACAGGGTGGACGCGTCGGTCAGCATGTTGTCCAGCCGTTTTTTGTGGCTCGCCATCAGCTTGCGGGCGCCGTCCATGGCCAGGCCGTTGTGGATGTCCCTCGGATCGGTGCCGTCGAAGTAAATCTGGTGGAAATTCGGGTGTTTCGCGATCCGTTCCAGCAGGTTTTCCAGAACCGCGAGTTGTTTCACCCCTGCCTGAAGGCTTTTTTCCGCAGGCGGAAAAAGGGCGAAAAACTCAAGATCGTGCTTTACCAATGTCTGTTCCGCCTCCAGAAAAAGAAGCAGGTTGTCCGACTTCGATACCGACACCATGGCGCTGTTGAGAGTGCCGAATGTGGTCAAATAACGCGGATAGGGAATATCGCCGCGTTCGGCCGCCGGTTTCCAAATCAACTTGTAGGCAAGCGCTCTTTTCACCTTCTCGATAATTTTCCGCTCAGTAATTGTCCAGCCAGTTTCTGCCATAGTACGCCTCCGCGTCGGCCAGATTGTAGTTGCCCTCGATAAGATGCCGCTTGCCCAGTTTGCGATCGAGAACAATGTCCAAGGCCATGGTCGGCGGCAGGGGAATCTTGGCGAGCCAGGCAAAGCACCCGTCCTCGTCGCCCCGTTTGAGGCATTC
>JAVBRW010000080.1:0-2505 GCA_031547475.1 Planctomycetota bacterium | reverse complement strand
ATACATGGCGCGCTCCTCCTCCGGCGAAGCGGCCAATAATACAAACGGATTTCAAGTCGTGTGCCATCTATTTTTGCTGCAAAAACCGATATTTTAAAGTGTTATGACATTTTATGGATGAAACGTTGGGACAGCAGTGGTTCATTATGTATTCTTAATTGTCACACCGACCCTTCCGGCACCGGCGAGAACGAGAAGGCCCCCTTTTTCAGCACAACGTCCTTTCCGCCGTGGCTGTCCAGGAGAGCCTGCTGTTCGCGCTTGGCGCGGGCGTTGACTGCCTCCGGATCGCAAATTTCCCTGAGCGCCCGCTCCATTTCCCCTTTCACCCCGCTATAGGCCGGATCGGCGGCCAAGTCCCGCGTTTCCAGCGGGTCATCTTTTAGGTTGAACAACTGCGGCTCGAAGCCGACGTAATAGACCAGCTTGTAATCGCCCTTCCGCAGCATGAACACGCCCTGGTCGAAACCGACGGCATGGTATTCGGAAAACACCGGCCGGTCCTCGGTGAACTCGCCCCGCGCGATTTTGAACAACGACACGCCCGGCAGCCTGGCGTCCTCCGGCTTCGGCCGGGCGCCGGTGCAGTCGAGGACGGACGGGAAAATGTCGATAAGCGAAGCGCCGAGATCGGTCACCTTGCCTTTCGGAATGTCCGGCCCGGCGACGATGAGGGGAACCCCGGCCGACCCTTCGTACATGCTGTGTTTGAAAAACAGCCCGTGATCGCCCACCGTGTCGCCGTGATCGTCCGTGTAGATGATGCGGGTGTTGTTGTCCAGCCCCGCCTCCCTGAGCGCGTCCAACACGACGCCGACCTGGCGATCCATGTAGGTCACCATGCCGTAATAGGCCGCCACCGCTTTCCGCACCGACTCGTCGGTGAAATCGCCGTCCATGCAGAACTCGCGCCTGAACCCTTCCAGTGCCGGGTGGACGGGGCGTTCGCCTTTCGCCCATTGGCGGGGGAAGGGCAGCTTGTCGTAGGGGCGGTAGAGATCCATGATGTCGGCCGGCACTTTCCACGGAAAATGCGGGCAGACGAAACCGACGAACAAGCACCACGGCTTCGCTTCCGCCTTGGCCTCGGTCTTGAGGAACTCGGCCGCCTGGCGCGCGACGTTGGCGTCGTAGCGGAGGTAGTCGGAATCGCCCTCGTCCGCCGTCAGCATTTCGTCGCGGAGGAACGGCCGGCGCATGGTGCCGTCGCGGATGGTGTGGGTGACGTCGCCGACGGCGCCCTTGACGTTCAGCGGAATGCGCTGATCGGGAAAGCCGGTTTCCGGAATATCGTCCTTGTAGTGCAGCTTCCCGACGGTGGTGACTTTGTAGCCCTGCTGGACGAGGCGGTGGCCCCAGCCCTCCTCCTTGCCGGCGTAGGGGTGGGCGTTGTCCCAATAGGAATGGCGGAACGTGTAGTCGCCGTTCACCAGGGCGGCGCGGGCGGGCACGCAGATCGGGTTGTTGGTGTAGGCTTTGGTGAAGCGGGTGCCGTTGGCGGCTAGGCGGTCGATGTTCGGCGTATGGATGAAGGGGTCGCCGTAGCAGCCGGTTTTTTCCTTGTTGTGCTGATCGCTGAAGAGAATGAGCAGGTTCATGGGTTTCGGTTCGGACATCGATGCGTCTCCAAGATAAAAGTGTGGGTGTCTATTCAACCTGATCGCAGCCCGCCGGCGCGGCGGATTTGCGTTTCGAAAAAACGTTCCAGACGACGAAAAGAAGGTAGGCGGCGGTGACCGCCAGGAACAGCGCGGTGATGGGGCGGTAGAGGAAGGCGGCGAAACTGCCTTTGGTGAACATCAGGCCCCGCAGCAGATTCGTCTCGACGATGGGGCCGAGAATATAGCCCATGATGAGCGGGGTGAGGGGGAATTTGAACTTTTCCAGCCCGTAGCCGACCAGGCCGGCGATGAGGATGGAAAAGACGTCGAACACCCGGTTGTTCTGCCCGAACGCCCCGAGGGCGCAGAGGATGAACACGGTCGCCAGCAGGTAGTATTTCGGAATCTGCACCAGGCGGAGAAATACGCGCATGCCGACGTATTCGACCACGATCATCATGACGTTGGCGACGAGGAGCGCGACGAAAATGGCGTAGACCAGCGCGGCGTTTTTCTCGAACAACAGCGGCCCCGGCGTTACGTTGTGGAGCATGAGGCCGGCCAGCAGGATGGCGGTGCCGGCGTCGCCGGGAATGCCGAGGGAGAGCAGGGGAATCATGGCGGCGCCGGTGACCGCGTTGTTGGCCGTCTCGGAGGCGATGACGCCGTCCTTGATGCCGGTGCCGAATTTCTCGGGATACTTCGACTGGTTCTTGGCGGCCGAGTAGGCGAGAAGGTTCGAGGTGCCGCCGCCGATGCCGGGGAGGATGCCGATGCCCATTCCGATCAGGGCGGAGCGGGCGACGTTCCACCACTGGCCTTCGTAATCCTTCAGCGTCACGCCCATCCCCTTGATCTTCTAGTTCCTCAGTTTGACGATGTCGATATCGTCACTGGATACGGC
>JAVBRW010000074.1:0-5002 GCA_031547475.1 Planctomycetota bacterium | reverse complement strand
GGCCGGCCGCGCCGCAGTCGAATTCGCGGTGCAGCAGCTCCTCCATCCGCTTCGCTTCGGCGGGGGACGGCGGCCGCGCCTCGAACCCCATGGCCGCTATCCGGATCGAACCGTGTCCGGTCATGACCGCGACGTTCTGCCCGAGCGGAAGTCGCTCCGCCCGTTCGAAGAACGAAGCCATGTCGCTCCACGTCCAGTCGTACTCGGGCGCGGCGCCGACGAAGGGGGTGAGGTAGCGGGCGGTCTCGTCCCGGTGTTCCGGCACGATGGGCGTCACCGACAGCCCGCAGTTCCCCGACACCGAGGTCGTCACGCCCTGCGAGACGAAATTGTGGGCGCCGGGGTTGCCGAGGATTCCGTGATCGGCGTGGTTGTGGGAATCGATGAAGCCGGGCGACACCACGCAGCCCGTCGCGTCGATTTCCATTTCCCCCCGCGACGCCGGGCGGCCGATGGCCGCCACCCTGCCGTCCTGTATCGCCAGATCGGCGCGGTAGGCGGGAGAGCCGGTTCCGTCGACAATCATGCCGTTGCGAATAACCGCGTCGTATTGCATCGTGTTCTCCAAGCCAGTCGTTTCAAACCGCCGGCGGCGCCGGTTTTCACCATTGCCCGACGACCATGTCGCCAAGCACGAGCGAGGGAAGCCAGCAGGACAGCGCGGGAATATAGGTGGTCAACATCAGGACCGGTATCGCCACGAAGAACAGGAAGTACATCATGGGGCCGACCAGTTTGTTGTAATGGACTCCCGACAACCGCGAACCGACGAAAATCGACATCGCGTACGGCGGCGTGATGACGCCTATGCCGACGTTGACGATGACCACGGCGCCGAGGTGCACCAGGTTGACCTGCATCTGCGACACCAGCGGCAGGATGAGCGGCACGGCCAGGATGAGAATCGGGATGGCGTCGATGAACATGCCGAGGATCAGGAGGAAGGCGTTGAGGGAGAGCAGGATGACGTACTTGTTCCGCGAAATGCTGAGCATGCCTTCCGCCAGCGATTGCGCCGCCCCTTCCTGGATCAACAGGCGGGTGAAGATGGTCCCGGCCGCCACCAGCAGGCCCGACATGCCGAGCGTTATCGTGGTCCGGTGGATGGACGTCCAGAAGCTTTTTCCGTTGAGGTCGCGATAGATGAAAACCCCGACCACTATGCAATAGGCGGCGCCGATGGCTCCTGCCTCGTTCGGCGTGAAAAAGCCGCCGTAAATGCCGATGAGAATGACCAGCGGGGCGCCGAGGGCCGGGAGCGCGTTCCAGGTGCTTTTCACCATCTCGGCGCCCCATGACTTCCCTTCCTCTTCGGGCGTGGAGGAGGCGGATTCGGGTTGGAACATGTATTTGTGGCAGATGAAATGGTTGAGTATCCCGTAGCCGGTGAGGAGAAGGAGGCCGGGGATGATGGTCGCCAGGAACAGGGCGGCGACGGATTGCTGCGCGACCAGGCAGTACATGAGGGCGGGAACGCTCGGCGGGATGAGGTATCCGGAAAAACTGGACGCGCAGATAATCGCCGTGCTGTATTCCTTCCTGTACCCGTATTTTTCGAGTCGCGGCACCAGGAGCGGCACCAGGGCGGACACGCAGGGAATGGAGGAACCGGTCAGCGCGCTCATGATGAGGGTGGCGACCAGCACGACCAGGATCATGCCGCCCTTGATCCGGCTGACAAACGCATAGGAAAAGCGGACGATGCGGTCAGCCAGCCCCGCCTCCGAAATGAGGCTGCCGGCGAATATGAAAAAGGCTATGCCCATCAGCGACGCCGAATTGATGGCGTGGAAAAAGGTGGCGGGAAGAAAGGCAAGGGAGTCCTGCAGCGCCCAGACCCCGGCGATGGTGGCCAGGAGGAAGACCCAGCCGATCGGCAGGCCGATCGCCAGGCCGACGAAGAACGAGACGAGCATGGTGGCGACACCCGCGGACATTATGATTCCCTCCCGTTCGCGCCGGCGGGATCCCGCAGCGACAACCGCAACTTGTCGGCATCCAGGGCGACGAGGATGGCCATGTGCAATACAATCATGCAAAACGTTACGAACAGCCCCTCCATCATCCAGCTGGTGTTGAACCAGCGCACCAGCGTGGCGTATTGCGGATACTTGTAGGCGCGCGCCGCGAAACGCCAGGCCGGGGGAAGCGCGACAATCATGACCGCGAGCCCGACGAGGCGGAGGAACAGGCCGTAGCCGAGCCTGCGAACCGGCGATCCGCCGGCGATTTTGTCGGCCAGCACATCGACGGCGATGTGGCCGTTGTCCCTGGTGGCGATGACCAGGGCGAAAAACATGTAGAACACGAAGATGAACAGCGCCGTATCGTTTATCCAGACGATTTCCGCCTGAATCCAATAGCGGTTGAAAACCTGTATGAACTCCATGGCCGTCGTGGCGATCAGTCCGATGGCGCAGCACACGTTTTCGAACTTCCTCAGGCAGTCCGCCAGTTTTCTCATGAAACTCACCCTGGTTCCCTCCGAAACCCCGGACAAACCGGCGGGGAAACGGTCACCCCTCCGGTTTGTCGCGCAGGTTTGTCGCGTTTCATGCAATAGAGGCTATTCTCCAGCCTTCACCCTGATTTCTTCCAGTTCCTTCTGCAGCTTTTCCGTCATGTTCTGGCCGGGGAAATTTTTGTCGAACCACGGTTTGCACAGTTCGTCCCACACCGCCGGCATGTTGGCTTTCTGGCGGAAAACGTCGCGCTCCGCCTCGGTCACCTGGGAAATCTTCAGATTGGGCATCTGCTTTCTGACCTTGTCGGCGAGTTCCTTTTCCGCCTTTTCCTCGGCGGCGGAAAGCTCGGGCTGGATTTCCTCGGCCGCGCGGGTGATGGCCGCCTTCAGTTCGTCGGGCAGGCTTTCCCACAATTCGAGATTGATGACAATGCCGTTGCAGTCCCACAGCCAGTTCAACTCGGTGAAGTGGTTCAGCACTTCGGCGTGACGGTCGATGAAAAGCTGCGGCCAGTGGGCCCAGACCGCGTCCACCACGCCCTTGGACAGGGCGTTGTAGGCTTCGCCGAACGGCATGGTCTCGAAGGTCGCGCCCGTGCCCTTGCACATGTTTTCAAGCGTCCGCACCGATCCGAGCGAGCCGGACACGCGGAACTTCAGACCCTTGAAATCGTCCGGCTTCTTGAGCTCGCGCGTGCGGTTGCCGATGCCGTAGCCGCCGTAGGAGCGATAGAACAGGGGGTGCATGCCGACCTCGTTGTAGGCGAGGGGCATGAGTTTGGCGAGCGGTCCCTGCGGGCCGTTCTTGACCTCGAAGGCGAGGTTGAACTGTTTCCAGCTCGATATGGTCCAGGGCATCCAGTTGATGGCGCCGCCCGGCACGATGTGCACGTAGGGGGCGATTTGCGCGAGCTGGATGCTGCCTTCCTGCACGCCGTGGAAAATTTCGTCGTGGGTGCCGAGCTGGTTGTCGGGGTAGAAGCGGATGGTGATTTGGCCGTTGGAATATTCGGTAACCTTGTCGCAGAACTTCCTGAAATACTCGTCCACGTGCGGCTGGGTCAGCGTGTTGGCGAATTTCCACCTGTATTTCGCCTCGGCCGCCGAGGCCGTTCCGCCAAGAACGCAAACCGCCGCAACCGCCAGCACGCACAATGCCAGGAAATCGCTCCCCCGTTTCATGAAATGTCCTCCACCGAAAGTAATGGATGCGCTATTCGAGGGAAGACGATCGTCGTGCTTCCCCTATTCAATCCAACCTGAACCTAATCCTTCAACTCGATCAATGCTTCCACCTCCACCGATATGCCCCCGGGGAGGGCGTGGGTGCCGATGGCGGATCGGGCGGGGCGGCCGATTTCGTCGCCGAAAACATCGATCAGCAACTGCGACGCGCCGTTCATGACTTTGGGCTGATCGGCGAAATCGGCGGTGCAGCGGACAAAACCGAGCAGCTTGACAAAATTTTTAACCCGGTTGAGATCGCCCGCGTGTTTGGCGATGATGGCCAATATGTTCAGCATGCAGTTGCGGGCCGCGATTTGGCCCTGCTCGGTCGTCATATCCTTGCCGAGAATGCCCTGGCATCCGCCGTCGCCAATATCGGGCGAGCATCCCGAAACATAGACAAGGTTCGCGCCGAAAGGCTTGAACTGCGCGTAAACACCGCCCAGCGCCGGGGCGGGGGGAATGACCAGATTGAGACGCTTGATAGTTTCGTTCACATCCATGCCCCGATACCTTTCCGAATTCATGTTTCATGTGGGCGCGCGATCAATTCGCGCGCGTACCTGTCGAGGAGGCCATGTGCCGCGTTCCAGTGGCGAAAACGCCTTATCTGTTTTAAACACAGTGTGAGAATGAAATGCGACCCTGTATTGCCCCTGCCGTTGCTTGCGGCATTGCGGCATTGCGGCGCGACCGCGCCGCGCTTGTCCGCCCCAGCCGGTGGAAGTAGAAGTGCAGGCGCTTCAATGGGAGTCATGACTTGAACCGGACTACGCGGCTGCCGGTTTTTCTTGCCGCGCGGCAGACATGCGGGGAGGGTGTCATGCGCCTGCACCCATATTCAACCGAATGTTATTGTAGTGTACATCTTGAAATACTTTTTGTCAATGTGATTCGCAAAGTAATTTCTTCCGAAAATGCTATATTATAATATAATATGCTGTTTTTCCTATGGTTAATGAAATGGGAGCGTATTGACAAAAATTTTAATATTGTCAATCTGCTCTACTTTTTATTAGGTTTGTTGGCGTGTTTGGAACAACGAGGGTTTTGAGAGGTTCTCTATGCTTTGGCTTCGATGTGTATGGCCCAGGTTTGGTTCCGGACATTCGGGCGGTTGAAAAAACACCCGTCGAGGCGGCCGGGCGGCTTGTCAACTGACAATAAGTGTTGTCTCCGCCTTCCGTGCCGGCGGGGAAGGGTACGCCGCAATATGGCCGATGGCGGCGGCGGAACATATGACATGGCTGCGCGGAATGCCCAGTTCGGCCAAGTATTGCCGCAACGGCTCGTCGTTCCGGAGCCAATGCA